>DAOTYR010000041.1:0-3509 GCA_034434655.1 Chloroflexaceae bacterium | reverse complement strand
CCATGCGGCTCCGCCGCACAACGCCGTAATGAACATAAGGTTATTCTTGGGAGGGCTACGCCCTCCCAAACCCTCCCAGGGGCCGGGGCCTGGGTGCGCGGGCCTCCGGCCCGCGTCCGCTGAGGTATGGGGAAACCCGGTTTCCCCACCCCCCTCGCCGAGGGCTTATGTTCACGTTAGTATACCCTAATTTCATGTTAGCCGTCCATGCGGTTCGCGCCGCACACCGACGGGATGAACACACTTCTTGGGAGGGCGCAGCCCTCCCAAACCCTCCCACCGGGTGGGAGGATGGGGAAACCCGGTTTCCCCATCCCCCTGCGTGAGGACCAGGTCCTCCCGCGGGCGAGGGAATGGGGAAACCCGGTTTTTTCCCCCTACCCCTGCGTGAGGGCCAGGCCCTCCCGTAGGCGAGGGGATGGGGAAACCCGGTTTCCCCACGCCCCCTGCGCGAGGGCGCAGCCCTCCCAGACCCTCCCGCGGGCGGGGGTATGGGGGAACCTGGTTCCCCCATGTTCACGTTAGCCGCAATGAATAGCTGATACGTAGGAGCATGCATATGTGCACCCGAGTGTTCTGGAACACCAACAAGGCGGCGCTGCTGAACGTCGTTGACAGACTACTTACCGCCCCTATCTGGCCGCCGTTGCCTCAGCCACACGCTCGTCAAAGACCCCCGTGTCGCGGATGAAGTCGAGGATCAACTGCTCGACGACCTCAGGATTGTTCACCACAATGATGTGGTTCGCTCCCGGAACGGTAATCAGCCGCGAGCCGGGCACATGGCGCTGGATGGCCTGTGAGTCCTCAACGGTGAAGACGGTATCTTCCTCGCCGACCACCACCCACACGGGCCGGGTCATTGAGCGCAGGGAGGCCACGCCGTCGTACTGGGCGATGCCGCGGTAAACCATGAGCCACGAGCGCAGGGTCGTGTGCGAGGCGTCGGCCATCAGCCGGTTGAGCTGGATGTCGCCGGTGCCCTTGAAGGCGTCCATGTTGTTGGGCAGCAGGGCGCGCCGATCGGCGGGAAGCAGTTCGAGCAGCCGCCCGAGCATGCCGATCACCCAGGGCGCGCGGGCCGCCACCCAGCCTGGCGCGGCGGGGGCGCGGGCGGCCGTGTCGAGCAGCAGGTAGCCCCGGCTGAGTTGCGGATGGGCCTGGTGAAACATGGTCGTAACCATGCCGCCGAAGCAGTGGCCGACCATGATGAAATCGCGGATCGCCAGGGCCTCCAGCACATCGTAGACGTCCTCGGCAAAGCGCTCGAGGCGGTAGTCGTCGGCGCCCCGTGGACGATCCGAGTAGCCGTGGCCGCGCAGATCGAGGGCCAGCGTGGAGAAGCCTGCGCCGTGGAGCGCCGGGTACTGGGCGCGCCAGGCGTCGTGGTCGCCGCCAGCGCCGTGGAGCAGCACGATCGTGTGCGGGCCGCGGCGATGCCAGTCCACAAAGATGCGCACGCCAGAGCGGGTAGTGATGATGCGCCGGGTGTCGTGCGCCGCAGGGTCATCGGCGCTCACCACCGCGCTCCGCTGCTCATCGAGGACGGCAGCGGCCATCTGGTCAGCCGGCAGGGGCATGTGGCGGATGGTCGCGCCTGCTGCGCGCAGCGCCTGCACGGCTGCCGGCCCGGCGTGGTGGTAGAGCGAGGCGATCAGCAGCGCCTTGCCCGGCGGCACCGTCTCGGCGATCTGGCGCAAGTCAGCGTCCCGATAGGCCAGATTGACGACCTGGGCGACGCTGGCGCCGAGGAGCGCGCCCAGCAGGCCGACGATGAGCGCCCCGATGGCGCCGAACACCAGCGTCATCGCAATGATGAAGCCGCCTGCGTCGGCCTCGGCCATAGCGCCCCCCCGGTCGAGCGTGATGGTCAGCGCAGCCAGCAGCAGACCGAAGAGGCCGCCGATCAGCAGGCCGGCCCCGGCGCCGACCAGCCCGCCAAAGAGAGCGCCGCGTCCGGCGGTCACATTCTCGGCCTGCTGGATGCGCGCGCGCCCCTGCTCATCCCGGGTGACGACGGCGTAGTTGCCGGCGGCGAGCCCGCCGAGGCTGCGGCGGAGCCGGCGCAGGTGGCGGGCCGCGCGGCGCGCGTGGGCGACGTCGGCGCACTCGGCCACCACCAGGTCGCGCTGGCGTGGATCGACCGGGGGCGCCTCCGGCGTGATGGGCGTGAAGGCGCCCACATGCTCCACACCGGCGCCGTAGGCATGCGCCGCGAAGCTGGCAGCCGTTGGATCATCGGCGGAGGGCGCGCCAGGCTGCTCGGCCTCGCGCCAGCGTACCAGCGTCCCGCCGCTCAGCGCCAGCCGGTCGGCGAGCGGCGGCCGTTGCGCCGTACGCACACGGGTGACCAGCGCCGCCTGACCAACGGCCAGGTCCTCACCGAGCGCGTAGAGCTTGCGACTCCTGATGCCGAAGTTGATCAGCGCAGCGGCCAGCCCGCCTAGCAGCGCGCCGCCGAGCGCGGAGAGCAGCGCCGTCAGCCCGCTCGCAAAAGCCACCGCCAGGGCCAGAGCCATCACCCAGTTGTCTACGCTCGGCGCCGTGGCGAGGCCCTCGCGGGCGCCGCCGGCCACCAGGATACCGACGAAGGGCGCCAGCAGCACCGCGCCCAGCAGCGCGCCGACGACCAGGCCAAAGCGCATGCCGTCGCCGGCCCCCAGGTTGCCGTCCTGCTCGAACTGGATGCTATCGAGCGCCGGCCGGGTAACGACCGCGATCGATGGAATCCGGCCGAGTCGCAGCTCCTTCTGGAGCGCGCGCAGCTCGCGCCGCGCATCATAGGCCGCGCCGGGCCGGTCGAAGAGACAGATAAGCTCGTCGTGCATGGAGACTCCTAACGTGAAGACGGGGGAACCCGGTTCCCCCATCCCCCCGCCCGGCAGGGGAATGGGGAAACCGGGTTTCCCCATCCCTCCATCCGGTGGGAGGGTTTGGGAGGGCTACGCCCTCCCAAGCATTATGTTCATCCCGTCGGTGTGCGGCGCGAGCCGCATGGAAACCTGCGGTGAACATAGCCCGCTGGGAAGGGCCTGGGGAGACCCGGTTTCTCCAGCCCTCTGCCCGGGGACGTGGGGCGATGAAGCCCCGCTGTACCGGACAGGGGAGAAGTCGCGTTGCAATACTGGCGGGATACGCCGCAACCTTTGCGCTCCGCCGGCTCGCGGAGCGCGGGGTCTTCAGGCGTCGGGATTAAGCAGGAACCTGATTGTATCGGCGAGTTCGGCGGCCTTCACCGGTTCCTCAACCACGGCGACGGTCCAGTCGGCAGCATAGGGCACCGACTGCAGATGCACCATCGGCAGGGCGCTGGCGATCACGATGGGGATGTTCGCCGTGGCCTCGTCGGCGCGCAGCCGCTCGATCAGTTGTTCCTCGGGAGTTTCCAACGCCGGCAGCGCGATGATGAACAGATCGGGCAACTCCTGGAGGATGCCGTCCGGCGTGTGCAGGGTTATGCTGAACGAGTCATTCGGGATCAGCGCCGCCAGCCGCTCGCGGGCCTGGGA
>DAOTYR010000040.1:0-2021 GCA_034434655.1 Chloroflexaceae bacterium | reverse complement strand
CCAGACCCTCCCATCGGGTGAGGGAAGGGGAAACCCGGTTTCCCCTTCCCCCTGCGTGAGGGCTACGCCCTCCCAGACCCTCCCATCGGGTGAGGGAAGGGGAAACCCGGTTTCCCCTTCCCCCTGCGTGAGGGCTGCCCTCTCCCAAACCCTCCCGCGGGTGGGGGGATAGGGAAACCCGGTTTCCCCTTCCCCCTGCGTGAGGGCTACGCCCTCCCAGACCCTCCCATCGGGTGAGGGAATGGGGAAACCCGGTTTCCCCTTCCCCCTCTCCCGAGGGACTATGTTCACGGTAGCCGTCCGTGCCGCCGGGCGGCACATCGCTTAGGGATACTCGGAGAGGCCGCGCCTCTGGGAACGCTCCTCCAGGGGGCGGAGGTGAGCGCCTGCGTGTCAAGCAGATCTGAACGACTCCTCTTCCGGGCAGGGCGGACGGCCGTTCTGCTTATGCCGGTGCTCTTTCTGGCGCTGTTCTTTTTCTACCCGTTGTTCGCCATCGCCCGGCTGAGCTTCGCCGACGGCCGGGATGGGATGCTCGAGACCCTGCGCGCGGGCTACTACTGGCGCGTGCTCGCCTTTACCGCCGGGCAGGCCGCGCTCTCGACGGCGCTGACCCTGGCCCTGGGGCTGCCGGGCGCCTACGTCTTCGCCCGCTACGAGTTTCGGGGAAAGACGCTGCTGCGGGCCGTCGCCGGGGTGCCATTCGTGATGCCGACGGTGGTGGTGGCCGTGGCCTTCGGGGCCTTGCTGGGCCCGCGCGGCCTGATCAATCAGGGCCTCCAGGCTGCCTTCGGGCTGGCTACGCCGCCCATCCGGCTGAGCGGCCTCCAGGCGGTGCTGCTGGCCCATATCTTTTACAACTACACCGTGGTCCTGCGCCTGGTGGGGGGGATGTGGGCCAATCTCGACCCGCGGCTGGAAGAGGCCGCCGCGGTGCTGGGGGCCTCGCGTCTCCGCGCCCTGTTGCGGGTGACGCTGCCGCTGCTCGCGCCCGCGCTGGGCGCGGCGGCGCTGCTGATCTTTATCTTCACGTTTACGAGCTTCGGGGTGATGGTCATTCTCGGCGGGCCACGTCTGGCCACGCTGGAGGTGGAGATCTACCGGCAGACGGCGCAGGTGTTGCGTCTGGATGTAGCCGCGACCCTGGCGCTCATCCAACTGGTCTGTACCCTGGGGTTGAGTTTCGCCTACACGCGCCTGGCGGCGCGGGCCACGACGCCGCTGGAGTTGCAGCCGCGCAGCTACACCGCGCGCCCTCCCCGCGCGCCCCGCGAGCGGCTGCTGGTCGGCGCGACGATGCTGCTCATCGCGCTGCTCCTGGGCGCTCCACTGGCGGCCCTGGCGCTGCGCTCGGTGCTCACTGCGGGTCCGGGCGCGCCGCGCTTCACCCTGGCCGCCTACCTCGCCCTGGGCCAGAATCTTACAGGCTCGGCCTTCTTCGTGCCCCCGACGGCGGCGATTGCCAACTCGCTGCGTATCGCGGCCATCACCACGCTTCTCGCCCTGTGTATTGGCGTTCCGGCGGCCTATCTGCTGGCGCGCCGCCCCGGGCCGCCAGGGGCGCCGTCGGGCGGAGGGCGGCGCGCCACCGCCGGCGTGGCCCTGCTCGATGCGCTGTTTATGCTGCCCCTGGGAACGTCGGCGGTCACCCTGGGGCTGGGCTACCTGGTGGCCCTGAGCGTGCCGGGGCTGGGCGGGCTGCGAACCTCGCCCTGGCTCATTCCGGTGCTGCACACCCTGGTGGCCCTGCCCTTCGTGATCCGCGCTCTGACCCCGGTGCTGCGAGCGCGCAGCCCGCGGCAGCGCGAGGCGGCGGCGCTCCTGGGCGCCTCGCCCGCGCAGGCATGGCTACGGGTCGAATTGCCGCAGATCGCCCCGGCCCTGGCGATTGGCGCCGTGTTTGCCTTCACCGTCTCCCTGGGCGAGTTTGGCGCCACGCTGCTGCTTGCCCGCCCCGAGGCGCCAACCCTGCCGGTGATGATCTTCCGCTTCCTCGGCCAACCCGGCGCGCTCAACTATGG
>DAOTYR010000039.1:0-13932 GCA_034434655.1 Chloroflexaceae bacterium | reverse complement strand
GACCTCCCCCCGCTGGGGGGAGGCGCCGGACTCCCTCCCCCCAGCGGGGGGAGGGCTGGGGAGGGGGGCCGGCACCGTGCCCGCGGAGACGCGACGCGGGCGGGCCGCCCGCGCTCCCAGGCGATGTTCATCGGGCGGTGTGCGCGAATCGCATGGACGGCTAACGTGAACATAAGCCCTCGACGAGGGGGGATGGGGAAACCGGGTTTCCCCATACCTCAGCGGACGCGGGCCGGAGGCCCGCGCACCCAGGCCCCGGCCCCCGGGAGGGTTTGGGAGAGCTACGCGCTCAAGCGGGGGTATGGGGGAACCTGGTTCCCCCATGGTCACGTTAGCCCTCGGCTACGGGATGCGAAGCCCGCCAGCGCGGGCTGTAGCCGGGTAAAAGACCATTCTATCGCTTGCCGTCCATCGAGATATCGTGGATTACATTGACCAGGAACGCTCTCTGTTCGAAACCCAGCGCCGGCGCGTGTACCGTGTCGCGGGAAGCCTTGGTCTGCTGATCGTCCTCTATGCCCAGTACAGCCTCCTGGTCGATACCGTCACCCCCTCCATCTTTCAGGCCATCTATGTCCTCAACCATATCCTGCTGGCCGGCTTCACGGTCGTGGTCCTCTGGCAACTGGCCCGGCGGCGCGTGCCGATTGATCGGCTCGAACGGCGCATGCTGTTTTTCTTCATCTTTCAGTCGTTATTGTTCAACAGTATCGTCCCGGCGCTCTTCAACCCCACGCCGGCCCAGGTGTTAGCCGAGACCTATGGTGACGATATCTGGTTCTTGCTGGCCACCTGCACCCTGGCGATCCATTTCTATCCCTCCCGGCGTGGCGTGGCGCTCGCGCTGGGGGTCTACATCCTCTCGTTCGCCATTGTCGCGGCGCAGGTGATCCAGTGGCAGGTGAACGGCCTCGATGACGGTAGCGGGGCCAGGATCGTGCAGATCTACGCCCTCGGCGGCATGCTGCTCGGCTTTATGCTCGTTATGGCCGGCTACCGCAACCGGCTGGTCCGCATTCACACCGAATATGAACTCCTGGCGGTTATTGCCTACACGGACGCGCTCACCGGCCTGCCCAATCGCCGGCGGCTCTACCACGATTTGCACTGGCTGATCGCCGAGGCGGAGCGCCACGGGCATACGTTGTGCATTTGTTTATTTGATGTGGATCACTTCAAACGCATTAATGACCAGTACGGCCATACGCTCGGCGACCAGGCGCTGCGGGCGGTGGGGGAGACTGCGCGCGCGAACCTGCGCGTCGTGGATCACTTCGGGCGCTGGGGCGGGGAGGAATATTGTATTCTCATGCCGCACACAACGCTGGACCAGGCGCTCACCGCCGTTGAACGGGTGCGCCTGGCGCTCAAAGGACTAACGGGCCTCCCGACGGCGATCAGCGCCAGTTTTGGCGTGTCCGCCTATCGCCCCGGCGACAGCGCCGAAACGCTGCTGCATCGCGCCGATGTTGCGATGTACCGCGCCAAGCGCGCCGGGCGCGACCGTGTCGAGAGCGAGGCCCGGGAGGAAGCGGGCAGCTTCAGTTCGGGGTGACGAGGACATGCCGCCGGCATCACCGCGCGCCGGGGCGCGCGTAGCGCAGTTCCAGGTGGCCCTGGGGCGCCAGGGCGGCGCGCAGGGTCGCGACGAGATCGGCATCGGCGCCATGGGCGGCGAGAAAGGCCAGGGTGGGCGCGTCGAGGTAGTAAGTCACGTCGTCGGGACCTTCCTCTTCCAGGTGGTCAATCAGGAACTGCAACTGCTGCGGGGTGATCTCGCCGAGGTAGACGCCGGTTTCATCGTTGAACAGGGCAACCCCTTCCTCCTCGACGCCTGGCGGGGGAGTGTCTGGCCCGGCTTCGCCGCGCGCGACGGCAAGGATCTGCTGTCGCTCGGCCTGGCTGAAGTGCAACGGCGCCAGCGGATCGGCCAGCAGCGTCTCGACGATCACCCGAGCCGCATCGGGGCGGGCGAGGCGGGCGGTCGCGGCGCGCATCGCCTCGATGCGTCCCGGCTCGCCGAGCAGACGGTCAAGCTTATAGCCAATGGTCAGCAGCGAGTTGCTCCGCGCGGCGGCGCCGTTCTCCAGCAAGCGATCGCTGTTGCGCTCTTCCTGGCCGGGGATAGGATTGACGATCAGCATCGGCAGCCCGGCGGCCATGCACTCCGCCGAGGTCAGCCCCCCTGGTTTGCCGATGAACAGCGTCGCGACCCGCATCAGCGCATGCATCTCGTTGGTGAACCCCAGCACCCGGAACCGCTCGGCCTGGCCGGCGACGAGGGCGGTCACCTCCTCGCGGAGCAGGCGATTGCGCCCGCAGACCACCACCGTCTGCACCGGCGTTTCCATCTGCATCATGCGCGAGACGATCTCCTGGGCCGGGCCGCCGCCGAAGGCCCCCGCCGAGACCAGCAGCGTCGGCAGATCGGCGCGGAGCTGGTAGCGCTCCCGGATGGCGGCGGCATCCACCGGCGCGCCAAACTCGGGACCGACGGGGATCCCCGAAACCGTGATCCGCTCCGCGTCGATGCCCAGGGCGATCAACTGGGCGCGGGCCTCGTCCTGGGCGACGAAGTAGCGATTGAAGGCGCGGCTCAGCCACATCCCCTGAAAATCGTAGTCAGTGGTCACAATCGCCAGGGCGGTATGCAACTGGCCCTGGCTGAGTAACTGGGCCACCATCGCCGCGGGCATAAAATGGGTGCACACGGTGATGTCCGGGTCGTAGTCCTGAATGAAGCGCACCAGGGGCTGGGCGTTGAGCATGGTCAGAAGGTTCATCAGGCCGACCTGAGTCTTGAACGGCTCGTCGTTCTGGTCGTAGAGCCAGCCCACGGCCCAGGGATTGTCTTTCACCAGGGCGAAATAGGCATCCGAGGCGGCGACCTGATACAGGCGCGAGGTGAGTTTGAGCGCGTCCTGGTTCTGTACTTCGACCCCTGGGCGAGCGCGAAAAGCCTGCTCCACCGCGGCGGCGGCGACCTTGTGCCCCGAGCCGACGCTCGCCGAGAGGATGAGCACCCGTGTGGTCATACCTGGCTCCGCGTAAGGGTGACGAGGATCGTCGTGGGTAGTATACCGCAGGTGCGGAAGGGCGTGGCGTACCATCTTGCGCGATGCCTGGTTCCGTTGGGCTGGTGGTCTTTGAAGAACTATTCCGCTCTCCGCCCCGTGCCCCCGGCGACTCACGCCGCGGGCTACCGGATGCGAAGCCTGCCTTCGCGGGTGAGCGCCGTCCATGCGGCGCAGCCGCATGGACGGCTACCGTGACCATGGGGGAACCCGGTTCCCCCATCCCCCCGCCCGCAGGAGGGTCTGGGAGGGCTACGCCCTCACGCAGGGGGATGGGGAACCCGGTTCCCCCATCCCTCCCGCCCGCAGGAGGGTCTGGGAGGGCTACGCCCTCCCACGAAGAACCTCTTTTCATCCTGTTCGTGTGCGGCGGAGCCGCATGGACGGCTGATGGAGCAGTAGGGCACACCGGAGATGCGCGCACCCGCCAGGTCCTTCCTCGGCAGGTGCGCGCAACGATGGAAGGCCGAAGCATGCGCGCAGCCAATGCTTCGGCCTTATCGGGTACGGGCCGACCCATCACATGTGCTCGGAGGGAATGCTAGCCGGCGATCAACTGGCGCAACTGCTGGTTGCGGCTCAGGCGCCCCAGCACGTTGCGTTTGACGTTGTAGACCTCGTTAACCGTTGCGAAGAGATCGGGGTGTCGCGCGTGGATCGCGCGCGGCGTCAGGCCGAGGACAAAGGAGTTGTACACGACCACCCGCTCGGTCTCTCCGTGGAGTTGCGTATCGATGAAGCGCCAGAACTCCTCGCGATCGAGCCGGTTCATCGCCTCCTCATCGGGGGTGTTGGCGGGGGCGCGCTCCTGCAGGATCGTTTCTTCCGGGAGGGTGACCGACCAGGAATGGGCGCGAACGCTATCGATCACCACGCTGGTGGCGCACAACTGCAGGTACTGCAATAGCGAGGCCAGGGTGGGGAAGGCGGCGAAGCGCTCGGGGGAAAGGGCGCGCCAGAACCTGGCAAAGGCGCCAACGACGAAATACTCGCTGCTTTCGCCGCTGCTGGAGAATGCCGTGCATCGGCGGATCCAACCCTCCACCAGACCGCTGTAGTGCAAGTAGAGTTGCTCCCAGGCGGCTTCATCGCGTTCGACCAGCGCCCGCCGAAAGAGTTCGTAGCTGAAGCGCGTGTCGTGTTGCTGGCCGCGGTAGAAGCGTTCGCTTTCGGTGGCGCAGTGCTGCATCAGTGTCCGCAGATCCATGGTCGCCAGCGTATCAGCGTTCGGTTCGGTTGCCAGACCGCGATCCGCGCGGGGGTAAACGCAAGGGCTGGGCGACAGGCCCAGAGTGTTGCGGGGGAGTGTCTCGATCGGCTGGGTGATCATGGCCTCCTCAACTCTCTTGCTGCGCGTGATGCCGGCGGCTTGTCGGGAAAGCTGCGGCTCAGGCGGCTCGTGAGCGCCACCGTTCTATGGGCTTGATTGTAGGATGTCGCTCGGAGCGTGAGAAGGGCGCAGGATGATCAGAGGATGACAAACTCGTACGATCGAGGATGGTAGGGGGAGATTCAACGCCAGCACATCTGCGACCGGACGATCGGGTTCCCGGGCAGCTACCATTTTAGATTTTAGATTTTAGATTTTAGATTGCGGATTGTAGAGCAACAGGAAGCGCTCTAGCGCTCACGAGCTTGCGGCGTCTCTATGACGCTCTAGTGGCAGAGGCGTGCAATGCTCATCTGCGGGTGCACCGGCGGCTCGCCGGCAGCACTAACGTGAACATAGGCTCTCGAAGAGGGGTGTGGGGAAACCGGGTTTCCCCATCCCCCCGCCCGCGGGAGGTTTTAGGAGGGCGCAGCCCTCCCAGGGAGAACCTCTTTTCATCCTGTTCGTGTGCGGCGGAGCCGCATGGACGGCTGGCATAAGCATAGAACGGCGCATAGCCGGATGTTGGGGCAAGCTGTGCCGGGGGAGGGTTTGTCGGGGGGGAAGCTGTGGTCCGGATGCGTGGGCAGCGTGCCCGCATCCGGGTGCGGCGGGCGGGAGGCCCGCGGGCCTTCACGGCGGGGCGAGTTGGGAACCCGCCCCGCCTAGAGGGCGCCTTCGAGGATCACGTTCTGGCTGGGAGTGGCGCTACCGCCGGACGGCTCGACGGTGATCATGACCTCGCGAAAGGCATTCACTTCACGCGGCGCCTCGACCACGATATAGCCAATCCCCGTTGGATCGGCCACAAACGTCGTTCCTGCCACCTGGCCCGTCTCATCAGCGAACCAGAACTGGTAGACCTGCCCGGGGGTCAGGGGCGGCAGGCCGCTGAAGATGACCACGGCGCTGGAGTGACCGGGGTACATATACATCTCGCCCCGGGCCACAACGCCGGAACGGGCGGAGCGCAACTCGCGCGTGGCCACCCCGGGCGCGCTGATGAACGAGATCACGTAATCATCGCGCGCCAGGTCGGCGCTCAGGCGGGCAATGCGCTCCTCACCGACGACCACGCGGGTGGCAAGGGCATCGAGTTGCTCCTGACCGGCGGCGAGTTGCGCGGTGAGTTGCTCCTGGCGGCTCTGGGTCTCGGCGACGGTTTGCTGCAGGCGCTCCATGGCGGCGACGAGTTCCCGGTTGGACGCGTCGAGGCGGGCGATGCTGGAACTGAGGGATAGGGTCGCAAGGCTCAGCGCGATCACCAGGGCGGCCAGCACGGCGATGATCCCCGGCATGAGCCAGCCAGAGCGGGGGCGTGGCGCGGCAGTCACCGGGGGCGCAGCGGCGCGGCTGGCGCCGGACGCGGCCTTCGCGGCGGCAATGCGGGCGAAAAGACGCTCACGAACGTGAGCGGGCGGCGTGGCCGGTGGCGCGGCGTAGGGCAGTAGCGCGACAACCTGACGCAACTGCCGCAACTCCTCCTGGAGTTCAGGCGAACGCTCGAGCAGGGCCTCGAGTGTCAGGCGATCCTCAAGATCGAGAGCGCCGAGAGCGTAGGCGCCAATCTGGCTCGCAGCGGAAGATGGGTCGTGGTCGTGAGCGATCATTGACGGTCCAGAAGCTCTAGCGGTCGTCGAGACCGATGCCCTGATGTTGCAGGAGGGTTTTCAATTTCTGCAACGCGAGACGCACGCGCGTCTTCACGGTTCCCAGCGGATTATTCAAATGGTCGGCAATCTCGCGCTGCGAGAGGCCGCCGAAGTAGGCCAGTTCGATCACCTGGCGCTGGTCGGCGGGCAACTCGCTGAGCGCGGTGGTGATCAGGCGTCGCCGCTCGGCCTCCCAGGCGACCTCGTCCAGGCTGGCCTGGATATCGGGAATGGCGGCAAGGGCCAGGTCATCATTGCCGGCGCCAGGCCTGCCCGGGCGCGACTGCTGCCGGCGCAGTTCATCGATGCAGAGATTGCGCGCGATGCCGAAGAGCCAGGCGGCGAAGGCGCCGCTTCCGGCCTGAAAGGTGGTTGCGCGGTTCCAGACACGCCAGAACGTTTCCTGCACCACGTCTTCGGCCAGTTCGGCATTCGCCAGGATTTTCAGCGCCAGACCGTAGACGACGCGGGCGTAGCGGGTATAGAGATGCTCCATCGCCCGGGTATCGCCCGCGGCGACCCGAGCGATCAGGTTCTCATCGCTGAGAACCTCTCCCTCGATATCAGGATCTGGGGATACAGCCAAGTGAGCCCCTCTGAAAAGAATACGCAGCTACACGGCATTGTGGATGCATCGCCACGTGCGCCGTTGCAGGCGGAGGCAAGCTGTATTATACACGAGATGCCTGCGCCGGGGCGGCCCTCCGGCGCTTCCGGTGAGGGTCGCGAACCGCGCCGGCAGCATGGGTGATCAGCGGGGCGGCATGCGGTATTATATGGATACAGCGTGTTGCAGATTACAGACATCCCCGGTAAACTTGTGCAAAGTATTGATAAAGGTGTGCATCACCTGTCGTCCTGATCCAGCTTGACACTGGCCTGGAATGTGCTATCGTGCAGTTCGTGGCGAAAATCACAAGCGAGTGTTCTCCTCACTTAGCCTGTGTCTGCCCAGGAACCGCTCCGAATCGCCCACAGGCCCTAGAAGAGGAACAGCCTGATGGCTGGGCACCATACCCACTCCCCGGCGACCGAGAGCGCCGTGGCCATTGGCGCGCGCGCGAGCGGCGCCGAAACATTGTCACGCTCATCGTCTACCGGCCAGGTTGCCGGGTTGACCGAATTGTTTACCCGCGCCGATCTCATTGCTGATCTCCGCGCCGTCGAAGAGTTACTGTTACGCCGAACGGCCTCGCGTTCGGCGTTGATCGCTGGCGCCAGCAGTTATACCGTGCGCGCCGGCGGCAAACGGCTACGCGCCGCGCTGGCCCTGCTGGCCGCCCGGCTGGGCGTCTATCACCTGTCGCGCGTGATCCACGCCGCTGCCGCCGTCGAACTTATCCAGGCGGCGTCGCTGGTGCACGATGACCTGGTGGACCAGGCGGCGCGTCGCCGGGGCCAGGTGACCGTTCATGCCCGCTGGGATAACGATGTCGCCCTGATGGTGGGCGACTACTTCTTCGCCCTGGCCGCGGGCGAAATGGCCCTCAGCCCTGACCCGCGCATCATCACCTACTACGCCCAGGCGGTGCAAACCATTGTTGAGGGCGAACTCAGCCCGGTGCTCGTGGCCGAACCCCTTGATGAGGCCCTTGACCAGTACTTCTACAAAACCGGGGCCAAGACGGCCTCGCTCTTCGAGGCGGCCTGCAAGGCGGGGATGGCTGCCGGCGGCGGCAGCGACGCGCAGATCGCCGCCCTGGGACGCTACGGCTTCGACCTGGGAATGGCCTTCCAGATCGTTGATGACGTGCTCGACTTTATCGGGGACGAACAAACCCTCGGCAAGCCCGCCGGCAATGATCTGCGCCAGGGCACGATCACCCTGCCGCTCATCTATGCCCTGTCCCAGAGCGATAGCCCACACCTCCGCGCCATTGTGGCCCACGACAACCCCACCGAGGCCCAGGTGCGCGCCGCGGTCGCTGAAGTGATCGCCCTCGGGGGCGTCGAGGCGGCCATGGCCGAGGCGCAGCGCTTCGTCGCCCGCGCCACCAGCCATCTGGCCGAGTTTCCCCCCTCCGTGGCCCTGCAGACCCTGGAAGATATCGCCTGCTTCGTGATCAGCCGCGAGGCTTGATTGCCGCCATCCAGCGCCTGCCGGGCTCCCCCTGTCGTAGCGCAACCCTCCGGGTTGCGCTACGGCATTTCCACAAGGCGCTATTACGACCTCTGGTGGTAGGACCGCATGCCCCGGCCTCTCCCGCCAGCCATCCATGCGGCTCGCGCCGCACACCGACGGGATGAACATCCTTCCTGGGAGGGTTGCGCCCTCCCAGACCCTCCCGCAGGCGGGCGGATAGGGAAACCCGGTTTCCCCATCCCCCCTGCGCACGGGCTGCGCCCGTACCTTCCCGCAGGTGGGGGCGTGGGGGAACCCGGTTCACCCGTGTTCACGGTCGGCCCCATGCTCGGGGCGCACACCGCCCGATGCAAACGGCCCGGGAGCGCGGGCGGGACGCCCGCGGCGCGGCTCCGCGGGCAAGGTGATAGCCCCCTCCCCAGCCCGCCCCCGCCGGGGGCGGGAACCCGGCTCCTCCCCCCAGTGGGGGCAGGCTGGGAGGGGGGCAGCACCCTGCGAACGGTTTTCACATCATCACGCGCAGTGAAAAAATGAAAGCCCTCTCATTTTTTTGCTGCGGGTCTAGTCAAACCGGCACAGGTGTGGTACAACTATTGCAAAGATTTTGCACAGATAATGCACGGTGTGGGAGGTCCGAGGTGAAACTCACAGGAAAGACGGCATTGATCACCGGCGGCGGACGCGGGCTGGGGCGCGCGATCGCCATTGCCTATGCCCGGGCAGGCGCCGCGGTAGCGATCGTCGCGCGCAGCGCCGACGAACTCGACGAGACGGCCTGGCTGATCGCCGAGCACGGTGGGCGCGCCGTGGCCCTGCCTGCCGATGTGCGCGATGCCGGCCAGGTCAGCGCAGCGGTCGCAGCCGCCCGCGAGGCCCTTGGCCCTATTCACGTGCTGGTGACCAGCGCCGGCATCGGCCTTCGCGCGCCCATCCAGGAGACCAGCGAAGCCCAGTGGGACGCGGTCCTCGACACGTTGCTCAAGGGCACGTTTCTCGCCTGCCGCGCGGTCATACCCCAGATGATCGAGCTGGGCGGCGGCAACATTATTACCCTCGGCGCCCCGCTCGAACGCATCGCTGTGCCCGGCTTCGGCGCGTACTACGCGGCGAAGTGCGCTGTTGACGGCCTTACGCGGGTGATGGCCAGGGACCTCCGGCGCTTCGGGATCAATGTCAATGCCTTGCACCCGGGGGGCTTCGCCGATACCCGCCTGGTGCGCGAGATGGTGCCCGAGGTGCGCGCCGGTCTCCTCGCCCCTGAAACCGTTGCCGCCGCGGCAGTTGATCTGGCCGCCCTGCCCCCACGCGGGCCAACCGGCCAGACCGTTGATGCCCATCAGTGGCGATCCGACGAAGATGCAGTCCGGCCCAACATGGGGGCTTGACAAAACCTGTGCAAAACGTGAAAATAGGGTTGCTTCGATGGTTGAGGCTCCAGATGTCTCCGTTCTAAAGCATCAGGTGATCCTCCGCTCCGCAAAGCGGCAATGCTCCGGCAACGGCGCCACAGGACCGCGTCGGTTGTATGTTGGTTCCGTCTGCGTCATTCAGGAGAACGAACCGTGAAGGTCTTTCGCCGATCTACAGATAATGATACCGATGAGGCTCTGGCGTTCGACTCCTCTGCTGCTGAGCCGGAGGAGACCGAGGAGTGGGACGCTGAGGAGGCTGAGCTTGAAACTGAGCTTGAAGCCGAAGAACTTGAGCTTGACGTCGAGGCGCCTGAGGCGGCGGACATCGAGCCGGTTGAGGACTCGGTGCAGTTGTACCTGCAAGAGATTGGGCAGGTTCCGCTGCTGACGGCGGAAGAGGAGCGCGACCTGGCCATCAAAATCGCCCGTGGCAAGGAGGCGCGCCAGCGGCTCAACAATGAGGAGTATGCCTCGGGCCAGGAACGCTTCCGCCTCGAGCAGGACATCGCCCGCGGCGAGGATGCTCGTCGCAAGCTGATCCAGGCCAATCTGCGCCTGGTGGTCAGTGTGGCGAAGAAATATATTGGCAGCCCGATGGCGTTCATGGATCTGGTTCAGGAAGGCAATATCGGCCTGATGCGCGCCGTCGAGAAGTTCGATTACACCAAGGGCAACCGGTTCAGCACCTACGCGACCTGGTGGATCCGCCAGGCGGTGACGCGCTCGATTGCCGAACAGAGCCGCCTGATTCGCCTGCCGGTGCACCTTAGCGAGTCGCTGGTGCATCTGCGCCGCGCGATTTATAAACTGGAGCAGCAACTCGAGCGTGAACCGACGCCCGAAGAGATCGCCCACGCGCTGGGTATGAGCCTGCGCAAGGTCAAGCGCCTGCTGCGGGCCTCGACCCAACCGGTTTCGCTCGAACAGCCGCTCAATTACGAGAGTGAGGGCCGCGTCGGCGAACTGCTCACCGATGAGAATCAGGAGACGCCCATGGAGATCGCGGCGGCGAATATGCTCCACGCCGAGTTGAATGCCGCGCTCAACGATCTCCCGGAACGCGAGCGCAAGATCTTGCAGTTGCGCTACGGGTTGATTGATGGCCAACGCCGCACCCTCGAAGAGGTCGGGGTCGCCTTCGGCATCACCCGCGAACGCACCCGCCAGATCGAGGCCGAGGCGCTGCGCCGCCTGCGCCATCCCAGCGTGGGCTCGCGCCTGCAGGGGTATCTGGATTAGAACGTTTCTCGGGGATGCGGAAACCTGGCTTCCCCATCCCCCTGCTCCACACCAGCGGAAAAGGTTGTTCCTGGGAGGGCGCAGCCCTCCCGGACTCTCCCACTGGCTGAGGGGATGGGGAATCCGCTTTCCCCGTCCCCCTGTTTGCGGGCGTAGCCCTCCCAAACCCTCCCACCGGGTGGGGGGATAGGGAAACCCGGTTTCCCCATCCCCCTGCGCAAGGGCTGCACCCTCCCAGACCCTCCCGCAGGCGGAAGTAGGGGGAAACCCGGTTTCCCCCTACCCCTCCGTGAGGGCCAGACCCTCCCGCAGGCGGAGGTATGGGGAAACCTGGTTCCCCCAAGTTCACGTTAGCGGCGCAGAAATGGCACATAGAGCGCTTGCCGGCCATCCAACTGGATCGTCTGGGTGAGGGTCGTGCTGTTCCCCGAGCGATCGCTGAAGCGTACTGCCAGCACGTGCCGCCCCACGGTGACCGGCAGGGTCCAGCGGTAGGCGTCGTAGTAGGGTTGCGGAGCCTCAAAGACGCCGTTGAGCCCGAACTGCACGGCCATGATCCCGCCCTGGTCGTCGAGGGCGTTGGTGTCGATGCGCAGCGCGCGCTGGCTGAGGCGTATCACCGCTGTATCATCGCTCGGTGGCGCCCCCGCGAGCGCCGCGATCTCCGCCGGGCGCAGGGCGCGGTTGTAGATCGCCAGATCGTCCAGGCGAATGCCACTGTGCCGCCCTCCTGGGGCAAAGCGTCCCAATCGCAGCACTTCGCCCAGGTCGGTGGGTAATGCGACTCCCTGCGTCTGCGCCGCCAGCCTGCCGTCCAGATAGAGTGCCTTGCGCCCGCCATCGGCCTCCCAGGTGATTGCCAGATGGTGCCAGCCTGCGCCAGATGTGTCAGGCGCGGCGAGCAGGTCGCGGCTAGCCTCCGTGGCGCCGGTCGTCCAGAAGACCCACGCCGGCGCGCCGTCAGGTCCGCTGGTGTCGCGGCGCAGGGCCAGGGTGCCGCGGTAGGCCGGCGCGTCTTCGGGATTGGCGCTGGCGGCGAACAGGTAGCGGCGGGGAACGGCGCCGTCAGGGTAGCCCACGGGCAGTTCGACCCAGAGGCTGATCGTCCCGGCGCGCGGGTCGAGGTTGCCGGCGAGGGGATAGGCAACCTCCGCCGGGCCGGGGTCGAGCGCCTGTCCGGCGCGGCCCGGCCCAAAGCGGGGCGCGCCGCTGCTCCGCGGGAACCCCTGGCCAACCCGTTGCACGAGGTGGCCGTCGAACCCCACCACAAACAGCAGGTCGTCGGGAGGAGCGATGGTGATCGCCGCCGCCGGTGGCGTCTGGTCCAGGCTGGAAAACCGGCTGCTGAGCAGGGGCGCAGTGGCGCCTGGCGGGGTGAAGTCGTAGGTCCCGCTGAGCGTGGGCGACCAGAGCCACTCGCCGGGGAGGCAGCCGGCGTAGGCTGCGCAGGGGTCGGGACCAGGCCCGAACCAGCCGTAGGGATCAACCTGCTTGCCGAAGCGCCGGACCTCAAAATGGAGATGTGGTGTGCCGCCGGGGGCGCGGCCCGGCCCGCTGACGCCGAGGTAAGCCCCCGCCGCCACCGGTACGCCCTGGCTGGTATCAATGCGCCCCTCGAAGAGCGGCGCGAAGCCCCCCAGGTGCCAGTAGACCGTCTCGTAGCCGCCGGGGTGGACGATCACCACCCCATAGTCAGGGCGGGTGCGGGCGTAGGCGATCCCGGCGGCGGCGGCGAGGATGGGCGTGCCAATGGGCCGATCGGGGAAGTAGTAGTCGTGACCATCGTGCCCGTCGTACTGCACGTGCCCCTGCCCGAGGTAGTTCACCACGAGAGAGTTGCCGTCGTCGCCGCTGTCAACGGTGGGGTAGGCGTGGTCGAAGTAGGCCAGATGGACCACCCGGACGCCGGCGGGCCATGGCTGGAGCAAGGTCAGCCCGCCCGGGCCGCCGGCGTCTGCGGATGGGGCGCCGGCAGAGGGCATGGTCGCGCCGAGGGCGGGTGGGCCGATCGGGATCAATTCATTGTTAAAATAGGCGGCGAAGGCCTGGGTGAAGCGTTCGACCACCGCGCGCCACTCGGCGAGGGAGCGCCCCGCGGCGAGGAAGCGCTGCACGGCCACCCCTTCGGGGGCCTGTTCGAGGGTGAGGGTCAGGGTCTGCCCATCGCTGAAGCGCAGGGTCGGCGGGCGCTCATAGGGACCGAGGCCGGCGCGGAGTTCGCGGCTGGCCCAGTCGATCTGCGCGGCGAACCCATCGGGCCCGGCGGGGCCGAAGGGCTGCCGGAGGGCCGTATCGGGCGGCGCCGGGTCGCTCAGCAGGCCCGCGGCGGCCTCGAGCAGCGCCAGGTGCAGGCGGGGGCTGAGGCCATAGAAAAGGGCCGCGCTCTCGATGATCTCGGCGACGCCGCGCCCGTCTTCGCGGTAGACTCTGAGGAGGCCGGGCTGGGCCTCGAGGAAGCGTTGGACCCCGAGGTCGTCCTGCGCTGCGACGAAGGGAACGGGCGGGCTGGTCGCCAGGAGCGCGGCGAGCAGTACTGCCGCGAGTGTGGCCCGCAGACTCAATGAAGGCTCCAACTATGGGCATCCCTGCGGATGCCAGTGACGAAAGGCGACTACATCGATCCAGGCGCGATAGCCGGGGCGTGGCTGCATCCGGGACGCCCTGGTGCGCGCCGCCGGTCTGCCCGCGCTGCCGGTTGCCGGGTTGACCCGCGGCAGCGCGCCGCGGGCAGGCGGTACACCCTCTCCTGGCCTCCCACCGCTGGGGCAGGGGCGCGGTTCACTCCTTAACCGGGGGAGGGTCAGAGAGGGGGCGGGATGAGCCGCTCCCGGACGTATCGTCCTCCTGAACCCTGGTCGCGTGGGGGAGCATGCACCACCTTTCGCCACGCCCGAAGGCGACCGCGGAACTTCTGGCATATGACAGAACGTACGCGGTGGAGGGGTGCGGCGAGGCGCAGCCTCCCCGCACCCGTTTTCTCGCCCGCGGCGGCCAGGCGGCCTGGCGCAACCCCCACGGCCCTCCCGCCGCGGGCGGGCGCCAACCGGTTGGTAGAGGGCCGCAGGCCCTCCACCCCTCCCCGCCGGAAGGCGACCACGGAACT
>DAOTYR010000038.1:0-8599 GCA_034434655.1 Chloroflexaceae bacterium | reverse complement strand
TGCCTGTGGACCCTGCGCCTCATCGGCCTCTCGACGCGCCTGGCCGCGCTGTTCGCTCTGGCCTTGCTGCTGTATGTTGGCCTGATGCTGGCCGGGTGGCCCGGCGGCAGCCTGGAGGCGCGTATGCAGGCGGCCCTGGGCCTGCCGGTGCTGCTGCGGGTATTACCGCTCACCTTGCTGCTGGCGCTGACGCTCCGCCTCTTGCCTCTGCCCCTGTCGCAGAGCGAGGGTCTCCCGGCGCCGGCGATGATCCGTCTGGCCGTGGTGCTGATCTTCACCCTGCGCCTGGCGGGTACGCTGCATCCGCTGTTTCTGCCGATTGATCATGGGCTGCGCGCCAACCAGTTGCTGCTCATAGCCGCCGGCGAAGAACAACGGGTGCGCGAACGCCTCGAACAGCAGTACGAGTGGGGCACGCGCGAGCCGGTGCCCTACAGCCTCCTCACCTACTACATGCTCCTGCCGCTGACCGCGATCTGGAACTCGCGTCCGGCGCTGATCGAGGCGGTCAAGGTGGTCACCGCGCTGCTGGAGGCCACCCTGCCCCTGTTGCTGCTGGCGCTCCTGCGGGGCGGGCCCCGGCGCCATCTAGGGGCGGCCTGGGGCGGCCTGGTCTACGCCGCGCTGCCGGTGGGCTACCTGTTCTTCCACGATGGCAGCTTCCCGACCACGATCGGCATCTGGCTCACCCTCGTGGCCCTGGTCGCGGCGCGGTGGCTGATCGTCCCCGGGCCGCGGCCCGCCCCGGAGGAAGATCTGACGCCTATGGCGCCGCCGGTGCGCGAAGGCTGGCTGCCGGCGCGCGCCGCCGTGGCGGCCCTGGCGCTCGCCTTGTCCATCGGCGCGTATGTGACCCACGTGGCCTTCGTGCCCTTCCTGGGGGTGATGCTCGCGGCCAGCCTGGCCCTGCTGGGTGGAGCGACAGGCCGGCGGGTCAGTCGGATCCTGCTGGTGAGCCTCGTGCTGGGCTTCGCTCTCGCCTGGGCGCTGGTCTATGGCAGTTACACGATCACGCTGGTGCAGCGCACCATTCCGAGCTATCTGGGCCTGATCGCCAGCCAGGGCAGCGTCGGGCGGGACAGCGAGTTGTTCTTCGGCACGCCGATCAACAGCTTCGGCCAGCACCTGGCGGCCCATTTCCGCGTCTGGCCGGCGCTGCTGGCCGGGGCCGCCCTGGCCATCCTGGCGCTGAACTGGCGCGGGCGCTTCATCACCCATCTGGGGCTGGCCTACGCCGCGCTCTTTGCAGTCACCTCACTGGCCGAGCGCTGGTTCGGGTTGTGGAACAAGCACATGGTCTTCGTCGCCCCGCTGCTGGCATTGCTGGCGGGCATCGGCCTGGCCTGGCTCTGGCGACGCGGGCGCGGCGGGCGCCTGGTGTGCCTGGCGTTGCTGGCCTACCTCTTCTGGGAAAGCCTGAGCGCCTGGGGTCATCGCGTGCTATGGTACCACATTCCGCCGGGAGCGCTCTAGGGGCAATACTGTTCAAATAAGCTGACCACCCCCTCTTCAGCCTTCCCCCGCCGGGGGCGGGAGTGCGGCTCCTTCCCCCAGCGGGGGGAGGTTGGGAGGGGGGCTGAAGCGCCGCGTTCGCTTATGTGAAAGGTATTGGCTCCAGGGGCCTGGGGAAACCCGCTTTCCCCACCCTTCTCCGCGGCTTCGGGGTCCATTTGAAGCACGGAACGTGCCGGGCGAACCATTAACCTTTTTGTTACATAAGTTTCGACAAATTAACCAAAACCTCCACGAATCTGCTTATAATGGTTGCACACATCGCAACCAGAATTCAGCAACGTGCAACCTGCCTCAACAGCGGTTACCCTGGAGAGGGGGGTAGATGGGGGGGCGGCGCCACGCGAACCGGCGGCCCAGGCCTTGCCTGTCCCGGATCCTGGCGGAGCAACTCCGCAGCGCGCCCGAACGGCAGTGAGCGGCGTTTGAGGGTGTCCCGATCGAGGGCCCGGCTCAGACGCCTGCGCCACCCTTCGCCGGCGGTCATGCGCCGTTCGGCGTAACCGAACCTCCATCTATCGCAGGACGCCACCTCCGTTCGCGGGCCACGCAGCAACTCCGCGCTCCGCAGATGCATGGCGCAGGGGCGGTAAGGGGCAACCCCGGGCGCCATCGGCCCATTGAACGGCTGGCGTGGCCATGGGTCAGACTCCTTCCGGACCGGTGAGCGCGGCGAGGTTAGACCACCTGGCAAGGCATAGGGCTGCGTATGTGACCTGTGGCGCAGGCGAACGCGCCGCGGAGCAGCTCATCAGTCGCAGCAGCATCCCTTCCCGACGAGCCTCTGTGGCGCGGGGCGGTGGCGCGGTCCCCCTGCAAAGGGCGCCGCGACGGTTGTCCACGTCAGGAGGTTTGGGATGGCTGATGCAATCAATCTCGAAGAGGCCCTCTACCATCGAGGGGTCACCCGGCGCCAGTTCCTCAAGTTTTGCGGCCTCATGGCCTCCGTGCTGGCCCTGCCGCCGCGCTACGCCGGCACGATCGCCTCGTCGCTCCAGGCCGCGCCGCGCCTGCCCCTGGTGTGGCTGGAGTTCCAGGACTGCGCCGGCAATACCGAGTCGTTCCTGCGCGCCTCTAATCCCACCGTCTCGCAGATCGTCCTCGACCTGCTCTCGGTGAACTATCACGAGACGATTATGGCCCCCGCGGGCCGGCAGGCCGAGCAATCGCTCGAAGACACCCTCAAGAACCATCCCAAAGGGTACCTGGCCGTGGTCGAAGGCGCCATCCCTATGGGCGAGGATGGCGTGTATTGCACCATCGCCGGGCGCGCGGCGAAGGACATCGTGCGCGAGGTCTGCGGCAACGCGCTGGCAACCATTGCCGTGGGCGCCTGCGCCTGGGACGGCGGCCTGCCCGCCGCCGCGCCCAATCCGACCTCGGCGGTGGGGGTCAAGGACGCGGTGCCCGGCATCACGCTGATCAATATGCCCGGTTGCCCGATGAACGTTGTCAACCTGACCGGGGTGATTGTGCACTACCTGACCTTTAAGGATCTCCCCGCTACCGACCAGATGGGGCGCCCGCTGTTCGCCTACGGGCAACTCATCCACAACTACTGCCCGCGCCGGGGCCACTTCGATGCCGGGCGCTTCGTCGAGGAGTGGGGCGACACGGGGCACCGTCTGGGCTGGTGCCTCTATAAGATGGGCTGCAAGGGGCCGCAGGCGCTGTCGAACTGCCCGAGTGTGGGCTGGAACGATGCCACAAGCTGGCCGATCGGCTCCAGCCACGGCTGCGTGGGTTGTATGTCGCCGCACTTCTGGGATACGCGCACGCCGTTCTACGAACGGCTGCCGAATGTCGAGGGGTACGGCATCGAGGCTACAGCCGATCAAATCGGCCTCGGCGTGGTTGCCGGCGTCACCGCGGCCTTCGCGGCCCACGGCGTCATCAGCGCCGTGCGCGCCGCCGCTAAACCGATCGCGAAACACGAAAGCCCGCCCGATCAGCAGAGCGATACCCGCGCGTCGCCGCCTTCCTCCGGTAGTTCGAACGGCCCATGAGGCGTCTTCTCGCCCTGAAAAACGCTGTTAGACATAGTTTCAGCAGGGCTAGCAGGGAACCCGGCTCCTCCCCCCAGCGGGGGGAGGCTGGGAGAGGGGCAGAACCCTGCGAGAGGGGTTCCCCCCTCCTTTCACTGGCTACCGGTCGTTTTGAGATGGTCTCCAGGCAGATCCCACATTCACAGGGAGGGAAGCATGGCAAAACTGGTCATCGATCCCATTACGCGCATCGAAGGGCACCTGCGGATCGAAGCCGTGGTGGAAGGCGGGCGGGTCAAAGAAGCCTGGAGCAGTGGCACCATGTTTCGGGGGGTTGAGATCATCCTCAAGGGTCGCGACCCCCGCGACGCCTGGGTCTTTACCCAGCGCTTCTGCGGCGTCTGCACCACCGTGCACGCCCTCACCTCGGTGCGCGCGGTGGAAAACGCCCTGAACATCACCATCCCCGAAAATGCCCGCATTATCCGCAACATCATCGACGGCGCCCAGCATATTCAGGACCACGTCATCCACTTCTATCACCTGCACGCCCTGGATTGGGTAGACGTGGTGAGCGCCTTGCAGGCCGATCCCGGCGAAACCGCGGCCCTGGCGCAGTCCATCTCCACCTGGCCCAGATCGAGCGCCAATTACTTCAAGGGTGTGCAGGACCGGGTGAAAACCTTTGTCGAGTCGGGGCAACTGGGGCTGTTCGCCAACGGCTACTGGGGGCACCCGGCCTATAAACTCCCCCCCGAGGCCAACCTGCTCGGCGTGGCCCACTACCTGGAGGCGCTGGACTGGCAGCGCGAGTTCATCAAGATCCACGCCATGCTGGGGGGCAAGAATCCCCATCTCCAGACCTACCTCGTCGGCGGCATGGCCATTCCCGTGGACCCCAACAGCCAGATCGCCATCAACGCGCAGCGCATCGCTCAGATGAAACAGTGGGCGGCCATGGCTCGCGATTTTGTCGAGCAGGTCTACATCCCCGACCTCCTGGCCATCGCCTCGTTCTACAAAGATTGGGCCGGCATCGGCGGCGGGTTGGGCAACTATCTGACCTACGGCGACTTCCCCCGGAAAACCATTGACCGGCCTGACGAGTTCTGGATCCCCCGCGGCGTGGTGTTGAACAAGAACCTCGGCGCGCCGCCGGCGGCGATGGAGCAGGAACGCATCGCCGAGTACGTCACCCACTCCTGGTACACCTACGCTGGCGGCGACGAGCAGGGCAAGCATCCCTGGCAGGGCGAAACCAGCCCGCGCTACACCGGCCCGAAGCCGCCCTACGAGTTCCTCGACACCGACGCGAAGTACTCCTGGCTCAAAGCGCCGCGCTACGACGACACCCCGATGGAGGTCGGCCCGCTGGCGCGCATGATCGTCTCCTACGCCGCTGGCCACCCCGACGTGCGCGCCACGGTGGATGGGGTGCTCCAGAAACTCGGCGTGGGTCCCGCGGCCCTCTTCTCAACCCTGGGGCGGGTGGCGGCCCGCGGCATCGAAACCCTGTTGATGACCCGCGAACTGGATCGCTGGATCGACGAACTGGCGGCCAATATGGCCCGTGGCGATCTGGCCATCCACAGCGGCGAGCGCTGGCGCCCGCAGACCTGGCCGAAGGAGGCGGAAGGTTGGGGCTTCATGGAGGCCCCGCGGGGGGCCCTCGGTCACTGGGTGCGGATCAAGAACGGCAAGATCGAGAACTACCAGGCCGTGGTGCCCAGCACCTGGAACGGCTCGCCGCGCGACGCCCGCGGGCAGCCCGGCGCCTACGAAGCCTCGCTGATCGACACGCCCGTGGCCGACCCCGAGCAACCGCTGGAGATCCTGCGCACCATCCACTCCTTCGATCCGTGTCTCGCCTGCGCCGTCCACGTGCTCAACGCCAACGGGCGCGAGTTGACGCGCATCCAGGTGGTGTGAATAACCGGACGCACGCGGTGGAGGGGCCGCCTCCGCGGCCCCTCTCCTCGCCGGGAGGCGACCGCGGAACGCCTGTGAATACGTTGCATCCAGCAGGCGGTTGGGGAAACTATCTCCATCCCCCTCCAGGAGGGCCTATGCGTAGACGCGTGTACGTGTGGGAAGTGCCGGTGCGGCTGACCCACTGGGTCAATGTGGCCTGTATCGTGGTGTTGTCGTTTACCGGCTACTACATCGGCAATCCGTACATCACCGTCAGCGGGCGCGAACCCTACGCCCCCAATTTCATGGGCCTGATGCGCGGCATCCATTTTGTCACCGCCTACATCTTCATCGCGAGCATTCTCTTGCGCACCTACTGGGCCTTCCGCGGCAACGCCTGGGCCAGTTGGCGCGGGTTGTTCCCCTTCCTGACCCGCGAGGGGCGCAAGAATATGGGCCACGCCCTGCAGTACTACCTGTTCATCCGCCGCCATCCGCCCGAGGTGGCCGGGCATAACGCCCTGGCGGGCACGACCTACATGATCATCGTGTTCCTGTACCTGCTGATCAGCTTCACCGGTCTGGCGTTGTACGGGTTGCTGCATCCGGCCAGCATCTGGTGGCCGCTGACGGGTTGGGTCTTCACCATTGTTGACGCCCAGACCTTGCGCCTGGCGCACCATTTGATCATGTACCTGCTGATCGCCTTTGCCATCCACCACATCTACAGCGCCTGGCTGGTGGATATGGAAGAAGGCAATGGTCTGATGAGCAGTATGTTCAGCGGCTTCAAGTTTCTGCGCATGGGCCAGCAACCCGATTGGATCGAGAACCGCATGGTGGTGACCCAGGTCGAACCGCAGGCGACGAAGAGCGAGCAACCGGCGTCGGATTAAGCTATGCCCAACACGCCAGAAACCTCTCCTCCCACGGCCCTGGTGCTGGGCCTGGGCAATCTGCTGTTGAGCGACGAGGGCGTAGGGGTCCACGTCGCGCAACACGTGAGCCGGCGCTACCAGGTCCCCGAGCAGGTGCGCATCCTCGACGGCGGCACGCTGGGCCTGGGTCTGCTGCCCTACCTGCAAGGGGTGACCCATCTGCTCGTGGTTGATGCGATCGACGCCGGCCAGCCGCCGGGCGCGGTCGTGCGCCTGGAGGGCGACGCGATCCCTACCGCCCTGGCGCATAAGATGTCCATGCATCAGGTGGGATTGCAGGAACTGCTGGCACTCAGCCAGTTGAGCGGCGACACCCCCGCCCACATCGTCCTGATCGGTGTCCAGCCCGCCAGTCTGGAGCCGGGGCTGGAACCGTCACCACTGATCGCCGTCCTCCTCGACACGCTGGCCGACCGCGTCGCCGGTGAACTACGCGCCTGGGGGTTCGCGATCCAGGCAGTGGAGCCATGACCTCCGCCGTGGCCAGGGGGGTGGGGAAAGCTGAATTTCCCCACCCCCCTGTCGCATGGGAGGGCTATGCTCGCTCCCTGAAGGCCATCACCTCTGGATGAGCGGCAAGTACACCGTAGTAACCGGGTTGCTCGCGTTGATGGTGAAGGTAGCAGCCCCCGATTCGCCCCCGCCCGGCGCAGGGTTGAAAACCGTGACGCTGGCCGTGCCCGCGGCGGCGAGGTCGGCGGCAGAGATGGTGGCGGTCAATTGGGTAGTCGACACAAAGGTGGTGGGGCGATTGGCGCCGTTCCAGCGCACCTGGGAGTCATTGACGAAGCCCGAGCCGTTCACCGTGAGAGTGAAGGTCGCCCCGCCCGCCGTGGCCGCGGCGGGGGCAAGCGAACTGATCGCCGGCGCGGGGTTGCTCGCGTTGATGGTGAAGGTGAGGCTATTCGATGCCCCCCCGCCGGGGGCGGGGTTGAAGACGGTGATGCTGGCCGTGCCCGCGGTGGCGATGTCCGTCGCCGGGATCGCCGCGGTGAGTTGGGTGTCAGAGACGAAGGTGGTGGGGCGATTGGCGCCGTTCCAGCGCACCACCGCGCCGTTGACGAAGCCCGAGCCGGTCACCGTGAGGGTGAAGGCCGCGCCGCCCGCCGTGGCCGTGGCGGGGGCAAGCGAACTGATCACCGGCGCGGGGTTGTTGATAGTGAAGGTCTCGCCAGGAGACTCTCCGCCGCCGGGGGCGGGGTTGAAGACGGTGATGCTGGCCGTGCCCGCGGTGGCGATGTCCGTCGCCGGGATCGCCGCTTGCAGTTCGGTGGCCGAGACGAAGGTGGTGGGGCGATTGGCGCCGTTCCAGCGCACCACCGCGCCGTTGACGAAGCCCGACCCGGTCACCGTGAGAGTGAAGGTCGCCCCGCCCGCCGTGGCCGTGGCGGGAGAAAGCGAGGTGATCGCCGGCACGGGGTTGCCACAGATCACAAATGGTAGCTCGATACTGCGGCTAGAATTAGGAGCGTAGTCAAATCGCTGGCTCCAGGTGCCGGGTTCACCGTTCGTAAGATTAAGCTGGCGCGCATTGCCGGACGTCGCGGTGGTCGGCGGCGTCCAGGGTCCCCTGAGATTAGCGTCACCGGTCAATCCATACTCGAGCCAGTAGGTTCCGGGCGCGAGGGTCGTCACGTCGCTGAACGGCCAGTCAATCGTCACCGCCATGTATCGGGCGGGAAGTCGAGATCTGATCGTCAGATCGAACGCGGTAGACACCCGTAAATGCGTTCTGGGTGATTATCCCAGTGACCGGCCCGGCGATGACCGATCCTCCGGCGCCTGGGATACCGTCCCAGAGTCGCAGGCCGACAACGCCGGTGATCGTCGAGGTTGTTCCGCTGTTATTCTGGTACCCGTACAGGGTTATGGCCGAGGGACGCCAGCCGTTGCCGCCTACCACGAAATCGTCGGCAAGGCGCGCCCTGGTGATCCCTTCCGGGGCGCCTGAGTTCGCTGGTGAACCGGTAGGCTCGGCCAGGAACCCAAAGCCGGTATCAGGCGCCGTTACCGCGCTAAGGCCTGGAGTAGTGACGAAGGTGCCGTTCGTATACAACGGCGAGGTCGAACATGACGGTGGCACATTGGCGCGCGCCGGTTGTGGAACGATGCTCAGATTGCCGACAATCCCCAGCGCCAGGCCGATGATCAGTGCCATGCGGGTGAATAATCGAACAGCAGACGATGACATGTTTGATGGCCCTCCCTTTTACTGCCAATTGGCGTGGAACAAACCGCATGCGCGCGCCGGCC
>DAOTYR010000037.1:0-30481 GCA_034434655.1 Chloroflexaceae bacterium | reverse complement strand
CGGCCTGGCGCTGATGTGCGCCGCCTGTGTTCCCAGTCAACCCGCAGCTACCCTCCCAACCCTGCCGGCAATCCTCGACATTACACCCGCGCCGACCCTCGACGTGGACGCGACAGCCACGGCCCTCGCCTCCCTGGAACGCCCCACGCCAACCCCCGCGGCGCTCTACACCGTCCAGCCCGGCGATACCCTCAGCGCCATCGCCGAGCGCTTCAATACGACGGTTGACGAACTGGTGGCCGCGAACGGCCTGACCGATCCCAACGCGCTGCAAACGGGGCAAACGCTGTTGATCCCTTCGCTGCTGCGGACGCCGGTGCTCGGTTCGCCGGCGCCGTCGGGGACGCCAACGCCTACCCTCGCTACGCCCTGATGGATCCGGGGTGCGTCGCAAGCCCCGGTTTTTTCGCTGGTTTTGGCGGCTATGCTGCCAAAACTACCGTAGCAGCGGCTACACGGCCCTACCCCCCGCCACGGGAGACGGACGTTGCCCGAGCCCCGGAAAGAGAGTTTCTCGGTCTTGACACGCATGCATTCCTTGGTTATAGTACCAGTGTTGACTATTCAACAATCAAGCAAGCCGTCCAGGCGCAAAGGAGGTGATGCCCATGAGTGATAGTAAGCGTATGGGCGTCGCCGCTGGTGAGGCCCGCTAGGTCTTACCGAACCGGCGACCCCGCATCCTGCGAAACGCCCCTGCTCAGCAGGGGCGTTTGTCATGCAAGGCGTCTGTGTGCCGCATCGGCGATGGTTTTGGGAGCGCCTGGTCTTCAGCCGTCCATGCGGCTCGCGCCGCACACTGACGGGATGAACATACTTCCTGGGAGGGCTACGCCCTCCCAAACCCTCCTGCGGGCGGAGGTATGGGGAAACCCGGTTTCCCCATACCCCTGCGTGAGGGCCAGGCCCTCCTGCGGGCAGGGGCGTGGGGAAACCCGGTTTCCCCACACCCCTGCTCCAGCAGCTTATGTTCACGTGCGACGGTCATGCGCATGGCGCACCACGCCGCGATGAACGTGACCTGGGAGCGCGGGCGTCCCGCCCGCATCGCGGCTCCGTGGGCACGATGATCGCCCCTTCCCTGCCCCTCCCCCGCTGGGGGCGGGAACCCGGCTCCTCCCCCCGGCGGGGGGAGGCTGGGAGGGGGGCTGAACGCGGCGAACGATGGTCACCGCAGCCGTCCATGCGGCTGCGCCGCACAACGCCGCAATGAAAATAAGTTTGTTCTTGGGAGGGCTGCGCCCTCCCAAACCCTCCCGCGGGTGGGGGGCTGGGGAAACCCGGTTTCCCCATACCCCTGCGCACGGGCTGCGCCCTCCCAAACCCTCCCGCGGGCAGGGGGCTGGGGAAACCCGGTTTCCCCATACCCCTGCGCACGGGCTGCGCCCTCCCAAACCCTCCCGCGGGTGGGGGCATGGGGAAACCCGGTTTCCCCATGCCCCTGCGGGGCGAGGGGGTGGGGAAACCCGGTTTCCCCACCCCCTCGCCGAGGGCTTATGTTCACGTCAGCCGTCCATGCCGCCGGGCGGCACACCGCCCAATGAAAACGGGGGTATGGGGGAACCTGGTTCCCCCATTTTCACGTCAGGAAACGCGAACAGCTTCGTAGACGACGCGCGGGGCATCGGCGGGCGCTGCTTCCCAGGACGGCGTGCGGCGCGCGATGAGGCGCAACCCGGCGCCGGCGAGGGCGTCCAGCACCTCCACGTCGCTCCAGGCCCGCTCGACGTGCTGCTCCTGCCCGCGGCGCCAGCGTCCATCCTCCCGCGCGAACCAGACCACGCGCCCGTGGGCCAGACGCGCCGCGGCATCGTAGGCGAGGCAATGGTAGACCAGGAGACCATTGGCGTCATAGACGACCTGATCCAGCCCTTCGCCCCACGTGGCAAACTCGTGCTCGGTGTTGAGATCGAAGATCAAGCGTCCGCCGGGGCGCAACAGGCGCGCCGCGTCGCCGATGGCCCGCGCCAGATCGCCCGTGCCGGTGAGGTAGTTGAGGCTATCGTAGAGGCAGGTGATCAAGTCAAACGACGCTAGCGCGAGAGTCTCGCCCACAGGCAGGCGCCGGATATCGGCCGCGAGCCAGGTGACAGGCACATCGCGGGCGCGAGCGCGGGCAATGGCGAGCATGGCCGCCGAGCGATCAACGCCCACCGTTGCCGCGCCGCTGGCGGCGAAGACCAGGGTCGCCGCGCCGGTGCCGCAGGCCAGGTCGAGGACCCGTTCTGGCGGGGCGGGCAGGGCGGCGAGGATGCGTCGCGCCAGCGCCTCGGCGAAAGCGCCCTGGCCAATCGCGTCGTAGATGGGAGCGTAACCAGCATAGATATCGGACATGGGCGTGAGGTGGCGCACCTGGGGCCGCTCTTCACAATGGGTGCGACGCAACGTGTCGCACGTTCCCCCACGCCCGGCGACTGAAGCCGCGGGCTACTAGCGTCCTGCGAAGCCGGCTCGCGAGGCCACGCAGGTGGCCTTCGCATCCGTAGCCGAGGGCTTCACCCGACGGAACGAGGCGCCGCGCAAGACCGTAGGCCACACCCATTCACGATGACAAAACCGGAGCCATACGGCTCCGGCTTTCTGGCGACCCCGGCGCGACTCGAACGCGCGACCTTTTCCTCCGCAGGGAAACGCTCTAATCCACTGAGCTACGGGGTCTTATTGATTTCAGCGTGATAAGTATACCACGTTCAGGAGGTTCGCGCAACCGGGCGATCGGGGGATCGGGGGCATGAGGCCACGTCAACGTCGATCACTGCGCCTGCACCTCACCCTTCCGGCCCCCTCTCCGTCAAGCAGAGAGAGGGGAGCAGGCAACGGGTTATGAGGTTGACGTGGCCCTGGCCCCCATGGACGGCATCTTGTGCCCTGCCCCCTCTGGCGGTACAATACGTCACGTCGTCAGCCGTCCATGCGGCTCCGCCGCACACGAACAGGATGAACATTGGTTCTTCCTGGGAGGACTACGCCCTTCCAAACCCTTCCACCGGGTGAGGGGATGGGGAAACCGGGTTGCCCCATCCCCCTGCGTGAGGGCCTGGCCCTCCCGCGGGCGGGGGGATGGGGGAACCTGGTTCCCCCATGTTCACGGTATGGCGCGTATGCGATCCGTTCAACAGTGGCACACGAAGGGCCTCGCCCTCCCGGTCAAACCATGATGACAGAACGCTCGCGGGGCCTGCCGATGTGGATCTGGGGCATCCTCGCCGCGCTGCTGCTGATCGCTCTGAGCAGCCGCGGCAGCTTCGGCGTGGCCAATGAGGCCCTCAGGCAGCGCTTCGCGGCCCAGCCCACCCCTGCCGGCATCGATCTGCCCTTCGAAGCGCCACGGCTGGAGCTTGAGTCGCTGCCGCCCCAACTCCAGGAAGCGGCCCGCGAGTTGTTGCGGGCGCTGAACCGCGGCGAGGCCGGGCGTCCGGTCGAGCCGGCCGTCGAGAGCGCCCGCCTGCGGATCGAGGTGCGCGAACTGCGCCGCGTGGCCGATGAGGTGCAGATCCGCGGCCAGGTGACCAATATCAGCCGGCGCGAGGTGCAGGTGCCGATCAGCGCCTTTGAACTGCGCGATAGCGCCGGGGTCAGCTACCTCGCCGGCGACGGCGCAAGTTCCACCCTCCGCCCCGGCCAGAGCACCCCGCTGGAACTGAGCGTCCCCCTTCCTCCGGGTCGTGGTCTGCTCCTGACCACGACCCTGCCGCCCGATCCTCCCGTGGAACAGCGCCTGATTGCCGCCGAAACAAAGCCATGAGCATCGCGTCCCGTCTCGATCAGGTGCGCGAGCGCATCGCCCGCGCCGCCATCCGTGCCCAACGCGATCCCGCCGCCATTACCCTGGTTGCCGTGACCAAGACGCACCCGCCTGAGGTCATCGCCGAGGCCATCGCCGCCGGCGCCCGCGACCTGGGCGAGAACCGCGTCCAGGAGGCGGCGCTCAAGATTCCCTCCCTCGCCGCCGCCTATCCCGACGCGCGCTGGCACCTTATCGGCCATTTGCAGCGCAACAAGGCGAAAACCGCCATCGAACTGTTCGATAGCATCCACTCGGTGGATAGTCTGCGCCTGGCTGAGACGCTCAACCGCCTCCTCCAGGAACGCGCCGCGGGCGAGGGGGCCACGCGCCGCCTGCCCGTCCTGCTACAGGTGAACGTTAGCGGCGAGGCATCCAAGGAGGGTTTTGACCTGCCCGGCGGTATCGCCAACCGCGCCGGGCTGGAGGCGCTGCTCCCCGAGGTCGAGCGTATCCTGGCCCTGCCCCGCCTCGAGGTGCGCGGGTTGATGACCATCGCGCCCATCGTGCCCGACCCGGAACAGGCCCGCCCTGTCTTCCGCGCCCTGCGCGAACTGCGCGACGAACTGGCCAGGCGCTTCCCCCAGGCCGCCTGGGCCGAGCTTTCCATGGGTATGACCGACGATTTCGAGGCTGCCATCGCCGAGGGGGCCACCATCGTGCGCGTCGGACGGGCGATCTTTGGCGAGCGCGTGGGGTGAGGGCGATGAGGAGGATGTGGAGGATGTGGAGGATGTGGAGGTGTGGAGGTGTGGAGCTGTTTTCTTCTATTCCGGGGGAACGACGATGGCTGAAAGCGCAGCACTGCCAACCCTGACGCTGCGATCGCTGGACGCGGGGTGGAACTACGAGCGCTGGGAGCGCGAACTCCCCGATGATGGCAACCGCTACGAGGTGATCGAGGGCGTGCTCTATACGACCACCGCGCCGAGCTATTTCCACCAGTGGATCGTGCGGCGCCTGGACCGGTTCGTCGGCGTGCCGTTGGAACAACAGGGTCTGGCGTATGCCGCGACCGCGCCCATTGGCGTCATTATGCCCGGATGCGATCCGGTGCAGCCGGATTTCGTGCTGGTGCGCAGCGACAATGCCGGCATCATTAACGAGCGGCGCATTCGCGGCGTGCCCGATCTCATCGCCGAGGTGCTGTCGCCCTCCAACGCGGAGCAGGACACCGTCATCAAACGGCGCGTGTACGCGCGCGCGGGGGTGCCGGAATACTGGATCATTCGCCCCGAGACCCGCGATGTCCTGGTGTGCCGCGATCCAGATGCCGCCCTGGGCGATTATACCTTCACACAGCGGTTCGACTCGAGCGCGACCCTGCAGGCCGGACGTTTTCCCATTGCCCTGCCGGTCGCCGAACTCTTCGCTGGCGCGCCGGACACGACAGTGTGATCATTGGTGAGCCTTCCTCTGCCAACGGATACCTCTTCACCGCAGCATTGTCAGCGCCGCGATGCCGAACAACACCTGCACGAGGGCCGCGATCACCTGCAGCATGCGCGCGCCCACCGGCTCACGCCCATACAGCCACAACCCCACCCCGACGTTGAGGAAGAGGATCGCCGCCCCGGCCAGGGGCAGCAGGAAGATCCGGTAGCGGGGCGCCATCTCTACAATGGCGCCCGTGGCATCGCTGCGCCAGCCGATCAGCGCAGGCAAGGAGGGATAGAGGACCATCAAGGCGCCGAGCAGGGCCAGGTTGAGCAGGAGGGCCCCGAGCACGCCGCCCCGCACCAGGGGATCGCGCCAGAAGTTGTAGGCAAAGACCCGGCCCGACTCCACGCCCGGCGCGAGTTGCTGCACCGCGCCCAGGCGCCGGCGCTGCTCCAGATCCTGCACGAACCCGTCCACGTCCCGCGGCGAGACGGCGTAGGCCTCGGACGGCGTGTGGATAATCAGCGCCCGCTTCAGCGGCACGGTGCTGAAGCGATGGATCTCGCGGCCCTCGGGCAGGCGCGCCGGCCCGCTCAGGTAGGCGACGCCGGCGAAGGGTGAGGCGCCTTTGACCGGCGCGCTGAGGCCGCTCTCGATGCTCTCGATCTGCCCCAGGGGTACAATGGCGCGGTTGCCCAGCCAGAGGATGTAGAGGCCGTTGCGGTCGAGGGTGTAGGCCAGGCTCAGCGCCGCGGCCACGCGATAGGCCAGAAACGCGGCGCAGGCGAGGAGCGCCAGCACCGCCACGTGGCGGAGAAACAGGCGTCCATCAATCGGCCACGATTCGGGCGGTTGCGCCAGCAGGGTAACCAGGCTCGCCAGCAGGTAGCCCGCCACCCCGAGCGCGGCAAGGCAGGCTGCCAGGGCCATCCACAGGCGCCAGGAACGTTGAGGGGTCCAGCGTCGCATCCGCGTATCTCATCTGGATAACCAGGTTATCCGCTCAGGCATGGTACAAGCGAGCTTGACAGTTCGCCTCCCCCCGGACCACTGGGGAGTGTGGAGGGGCCTGGCCCCTCCACACCTCCCCGCCAGACGGTCAAGCGCAAACCGCAGGTTTTGAACCATCCTTAACATTGTAGCCGTCCATTGGGAGGGCGTAGCCCTCCCAGACCCTCCCACCGGGTGAGGGGATGGGGAAACCCGGTTTCCCCATCCCCCTGCGCAAGGGCTGCGGCCTCACCTTCCTGGGGGCGGGGGCAGGGGGAAACCCCGTTTCCCCACACCCCTCCCCGAGGGCGTATGTTCACGTTAGGAGAGCCAAGCCCTCCCGGACCCTTCCGAAGGAGGTATCCGCAACAGGCTCCAGAGCGCCTCATGGCACGGGCGCGGCTGTCGCCTCCGACGCAGGAGTCGGCGTCGGCAGCGGGGTCGGCGGGCCGGGCAGGTAGGTCGGCTCGGGAGTGGGGAGCGGCGTCACGGGCGCGGCGGTGGGGCTGGGTGTCGGCTCGGGGAAGCGCCGGACACTGAGGGTCGCGCGTTGCTCCTCCACCCAGCGATCGAGGGCCTCGGTGCGGGCCTCGCGCAACTGACGCTCCTCGGAGGGCACCTCGCGGCGGGTCACTTCGAGCACGTGCCAGCCAAAGCGGGTGCGGATCGGGTCGCTGATCTGGCCCTCGGGCAGGCTGAAGGCGGCGGCGACCAGTTCGGGCGGGTAGGTAGCGCCATTATCCGCGCGCCCATCGCGGTCGAAGGAGCCGAGATCGCCGCCCTGCTCACGCGAACCGGCATCATCGGAGCGTTCGGCGGCCAGGGCGGCAAGATCGGCGCCGCCGCGCAACTCGGCGACGATGGCTTCGGCTCGTGGCCGCGCCTCGGCGAAGGCGGCATCAATCTGCGCCTGGGAGGCGCCTTCGGGCGTCGTCACGGCGACCAGGATCTGGCGGGCGCTGACGCGCTCCGGCTCCTGACTGTATGTAAAGCCCCCCTCGGGCACCAGGGCCTCCTGCACGCGGGTCGTAACCACCTGCTCGCGGTACTGGGTCAACAGGGCGGCGCGAAAATCGTCTTTGCTCAACTCGGGTTTGGCCGCGACGGCGGCCAGTTCCAGTTCGTAGCGCCGGAAGATTTCATGAACGATCTCATCAACCTGCATCGCCGCCTCGGCGGGCGCCGGCGTGGGGCGCGGCGTGCTGGTCGGCGCGGGGGTGGCGGTCGGCGCCGGGGTGGCCGTGGGGCCGCCGGGGGTTGGCGTCGCCTCGGGGGTCGCGGTGGGCGCCGGGGTTGCGGTGGCGCCGGGGGTGGCGGTCGCCTCCGCCGTGCCTTCCAGGGCCGGCGTCAGCGTAGCAGTCACCGGTTCGGTGGGCGGGGGCAGAAAGATCAGCCCGAGATCGCCGGCCATGGCCTGGTTCACTTCGTCGTCGGTCACCAGGATGCCCATCAGGGAGGCGCCCTGCAGCTTCACCTGGCGGGTGATCCACTGCTCGACCACCGTCTCGTCCACGGGAGCGCCGCGGATGGCGGCGACCTGCTGGTCGATCACCGGACTCTGGCCGAGGAACTGCTGGGTAAACTGGGGATTGCCGCCAAAGAGGGCCAGGAGCTGAAAGTTCTGCATAATCTGCCGGGCATAGGCCTGGCGCCGCTCGGTCCAGTAGCCTGAACGGGTGAGTTCAGCCGCGCCGACGCGCGCGACGGGGCGGCTCGGCAGCCAGAGGTTTTCGTAGGCCAGGCCGATCAGCACGGCCAGGAGGGCCAGGCCGACGGCCGAGGCGGTCACCAGGATGACCAGCCGCTGGCGTCGCTCTTCCTGGAGTTTACGGGCGGCGACGCGCCGCGGGCTTGCGGGGTTGCCTGCCGGCTTCGCGTCCGCGGAGGGCGCCTTCGGGTCGCCGCCCCGCCGGGGGGGCTTCGGAGTTTCTGCCATGACGATGGATGTAAAGCGCTATGGGGCAAGCGTGCTTCACGCTGTGTTTCCCCCATGGTGAAGGCGTCAGAAGAGGACCGCAGATTCGTGGAGGTGCGCGGCCTCCAACCCTCCCCGCCGGGAGGCGACCGCGTACCTCCGGTTATTAAAACGGAATGTCCTCATCACCGATGTCGGGTGGGGGCAGGGGCTGGACGCCGCCGCGGGACGGGCGCGACGGCTCACGCGGCGGTGGTTGGTCCTCAGGCTCGCGGCTGGAACGACTATCGAGCATGATCAGATCCGTGGCGATCACCTCGGTGCGGTAGCGTGTCTGGCCGCTCTGCTGATCCTCCCACGAACGGGTCTGCAAGCGGCCCTCCAGGTACACCCGCGCGCCTCTGGTCAGGTACTGGCTGCACGTCTCGGCCAGGCGATTCCAGGCCACAATGTTGAACCACTCAGTCTCATCGTGAAGCTCGCCGGCATTGTCGCGCCACTGCCGCCCCACGGCGAGGCGAAACGTCGTCACCGGGCTGCCCGAGGCGGTGTAGCGCATCTCGGGATCGGCGCCGAGGCGGCCGATCAGCATGACTTTGTTCAGATCACGTGCCATTGCTCGCCTGTCCTTCGCGCCTCACACATCCAAGCGGCAGGGGACCCGCTCATCCCTCGTCGCTCTCGCCGACCGCCTCGACCGCCTCCTCCGCTTCAGTTACCGGCGCGGAAGAAGAGCCTTTCTGCTCCACGACGGTGATCAGGTAGCGCAGGATGGTGTCGGTCAGTTTGAGGGTTCGCTCGACCTCAATTACCTTCGCGGCGCTGAGGCTGAAGTGCATCAACACGTAGAAGCCCTCGGTGAAGTTGCGGCGGCTGGGTTCGCCCGTCACGTACTCGCGGATGGGATAGGCCAGTTTGCGCCGGCCCCAGGGCGACGAGTGGTTCACCGCGCGCACCTCGCCACCGTGCGACTCGATGACCTGCTTCACCCGCTGCACCACCGCGGCTACCCCCTCGTCACTGGCGGCCAGGGGGCTGATAATGAACATCAATTCGTAGTCACGACGACGCTCGCGCACGTGTTCCTCCTCTGGTGTCGTCCCGCTCGACCGAATTCTCGCCCGGCTGCGCGGCCCGGGGAGCGCGGCGGAACAGAAAGAAAGATGGGCCGCGCCTGCTGGCGCAGCGCCATGCCTGTATCAACGCGAGATTATACCACGGGTCAGAGAAATAGGGCAATGGAGTTCGTAACCCCGCCCGCAGGAGGGTTTGGGCGGGCTTTGCCCTCAGGCAGGGGGGTGGGGAAACCGGGTTTCCCCATTCCCCCCACCCGGTGGGAGGGTTTGGACGGGCTGCGCCCTCCCAGGAAGAACCTTTTTTCATCCCGTCGGTGTGCGGCGCAGCCGCATAGTGCCTGACGTGAACATAGGCTCTCGAAGAGGGGGGTGGGGAAACCCGGTTTCCCCACGCCCCCGCCCCGCAGGGGGATGGGGAAACCCGGTTTCCCCATTCCCCCACCCGCGGGAGGGTTTGGGAGGGCTGCGCCCTCCCAGGAACAACCGTATGTTCATCGCGGCGTTGTGCGGCGCGAGCCGCATGGATGGCTAACGTGAACATGGGGGAACCAGGTTCCCCCATACCCCCGTTTTCATTGGGCGGTGTGCCGCCCGGCGGCATGGACGGCTGATGTGAACATAGGCCCTCGGAGAGGGGTGTGGGGAAACCGGGTTTCCCCACGCCCCACCTGCGGGGTGGTACACCTGACCGGTCTGGTCCTTCACGACCCAGGGAGGATTGCTATTGCTATGCACGAGCCCGGGAGCAAGGGTGTCCCGCCCTCGTCGCGGAGACGCGGGCAACCTGCCCGCGCTCCCAGGAGACATGTGAACACGGGCATGGGAACGTCGGTGTGAACTATGGCCTGGTAGTACAATACAGTCAAAACAGCCCATCAGCGCAATACCGCTTCACGCGCAGCCCCCTGGTGACGATGGCCAGCCCTCCGACAACCGTCAGCGCGCTCCGCTGGAACACCCCCGGTCGCCGCCTGCTCCTCGCCGTTGCCCTGGGGGTGATCCCCGCCAGCCTGGCGGCGCCTGCCGGGCGCCTGGGGGTGGCGATGGCCCTCGTGCTCCTCGCGCCGGGCTACCTCATCGAGCGCCGGCTGGCCCCGTCGCAACCCGCGCTCGTCCGGCTGAGCCTCTGGCTGGCGCTGAGCCTCAGCCTGGTTCCACTGGCCTACATGTGGCTGCACGCCGCGGGGGTGGCCCTCGGCGCGCCGGGCCTCTGGCTGGCCGCCGCGCTGCTCGCCGGCGCCGCCCTGGTGTGCGCCTGGCGCGACCTGGGCGCCACGCCCGACCCTGCGCCGGCGCCCGCCGGCATACGCCGGGCCAATGCCCTCACCGCGATCCTCTTCGCCCTGACCCTCTGGACCCGCTTCGCGCAGATCGAGGGGCTGGCCTTCCCGCCCTGGGTTGATCCGGTGCATCACGCCCTGCTCGTTCGCGTCGCGGCCGAGACGGGCATGGCCCCCCTGTCGCTGGAACCCTACCTGCCGGTGCGGGAACTGCCCTACCACTGGGGCTACCACGTGACCATCGCCACGCTGCTGCGGCTGAGCGGCATGGATCTTCCCGGGACGTTGCTCTTCAGCGGGCAGATCCTCAACGCGCTGAACGCGCTGGCGGCCGCCGGGCTGGCCCTGGCCCTGTGGCGCCGCCCGCTGGCCGCGCCGGTGGCGGCCCTGATCGTCGGGCTGGTGTCGCTCATGCCGGCGTACTACCTTTCGTGGGGGCGCTACACTCAACTGACCGGACTGCTGATGTTACCTGGTCTGGCCATCGCCTGGAACGCCGCGCTGCATCAGCGGGGGCGGGGGTGGTGGCTGGCCGTGGCCCTCTGCCTGGCGGGGCTGAACCTGGTACACGTCCGGATGCTGATCTTCGGCCTGTTGCTCCTGGCCGCCCTCGGCCTGGTCCGGGCCGCCGGGCATCCCTGGGCGGCGCTGCGGGCGCGCTTGCCTGGCGCCCTGGCGGCGGTGGCCGGAGCGCTGGCGCTGACCGCTCCCTGGCTGGCGCTGATCATCAACCGCGCCCTGCTGCCCGCGGCAGCGGCGGGCGAACTGGGCGGCGACAGCAGTTACAACGCGCTGAACGAAAACCTGCTGTGGATCGCGCCCAACCGCCTGCTGGTCGCCCTGGCCCTCGGCGGCGGGCTGTTGGCCCTGTGGCGGCGCGAACGCGCCGGCGCCGCGCTGCTGATCTGGGTCGGCCTGCTGGCCCTGGCGACCAACCCCTGGCTCCTGGGCTACGCGCTGCCCGCCGCCGGGGCCGTGGCGCTGATCAACGGCTTGCTGCGCCGCGCGCCGCTCCTGGCGCTCGCCGGCGCGGCCCTGCTGCTGCTGAACCCGGCGCTGGTCACGCTCCCCTACCTCTGGCTGCTGCCCAACGACGTGCTGGTGATCAGCCTGTTCCTGCCCCTGGCGCTGCTCATCGGCGGCGGCGCGGCCCTGGCTCTCGGCTGGCTGGAGGCGGCGCGCCCGCGCCTGCGTCCCTTCCTCATACCGGCCACTGCCGTCGCGGTGCTCGCGCTAGGACTCTGGGGGGCGCTCAACAGCCGCTCGGTGATCAACCCCGTCACCCTGCTAGTGCGCCCCGGGGAGCCGGCCGCCCTGGCCTGGGCCGCGGCGGAGACCCCGCCAGACGCGCGCTTCCTGGTCAACGCCGCTCCCTGGCTGCCCGGCGCGCGCCGCGGCGCCGACGGCGGCTGGTGGCTGTTGCCGCTGGCCGGACGCTGGACCAGCGCGCCGCCGGTGGTCTACGTCCACGGCCCGCCCGAGTATGTCGCCCGCGTCAACGCCGTGGCCGACACAGTGATCGGCTACGCGCCAGGCCAGGAACAGGCGATCTTCGACCTGATCCGCGCCGAGGGCATCACCCACATCTACCTGGTGGACGGCAGCGGGCCGCTTCAGGCCGGCCTCTTCGTCGGGCGTTCTGGTTTTGCGCAGGTGTATGCTCGCGACGGGGTGACGATCTTTGCCGTGGAGGATGCCGGAGCGGGACGCTGAGGTCGGGTCCGCACCCTTTCAGGCGCCACCCGGCGCGACCCCCAGGCCCGCCAGCCACCAGTCGCGGAAGCCATAGGCCAGCACCAGGCCGCCGAGGAGCAGGAGGGCCACGACGGCGTCAACGCTGGTCAGGCGCCAGCGGCGGCGGGGCAGGGCCAGGTGCAGGGTCGCCCAGAGGAGGAGCAGGCTCACCCCGGCATAGAGCACCGCCGTGGCCCGGTACAAGGGCACGCTATCGGTAACGCCCACCCCTCCCAGGTTGGCCACTCCCCGCGTGAGCGGAATCAGCAACGCCAGGGGGCGCAAGCCGCCGGTGAATGAAACCACCGGCGGCTGGGCCTCGCTCAACGCCGCCCCCATCGCCGACAGCGGATTGGCGACCACGAAGACCGGCGGGGCAAGTTGCATACCGTTCACCAGCGACCAGACGCTGGCCGCGAAGAGCGTTCCGCCGATCAGCGTGAACAACACCGCGTAGCAGAGCAATACGGCGCTGTAGGTCTGCCGGGTGAGCGCCGAGCAGAACAGGCCAAATACGCTCCCGGCCAGCATGGTGATCATCAAGATCCCCGCCACACGGGTGATGTCGGCGACAGTGACCCCGCCGAAGAGCGTTACGACGGCGAATACCGGCGCCACCGCCAGTTGCAGCAGCAGCAGGAACGCCAGGCCGGTCACCAGTTTGCCGATCACGAATTGCAACGGCGGCACCGGCGTGAGTAGCAACATCTCGAAGGCGCCCCGCTCATACTCGTGACTGATCGCATTCAGGGTGATCGCCGGGCTGAGAAACACCGTCAGCGCCTGTAGCCCCAGGCTGATGCCAATGAACAGCACCTGCCCGATCTGGGCGCTGAGCAGCGGCGCGCCACGGTCGAGTTGTTCCAGCACCGCGCCGGTGAGGAGGCGCGCCGCGATGGTTGCCAGACCCACGTACAGGGCCAGCACGAGCGCGGCGCGACTGCCACGCATGAAGACCTTGAACTCTTTGAACAACACGGGAAGCGTGGGTCTCCATCCGCTCACGGCAGCACTCCCTGCAGGCTGGCATCAACGTACAGGCACCGCGCCTCGGTGATCCGCCCATAGAACCGTATCAGCAGTTGCCCATCGCGCAGGTAGGCTGCGGGATTGGCGACCCTCAGATCACCCGGGCCGTCGAAATCCTGTTCGACCCAGCGCCGGGCGGTCCAGTCAAACAGCACGGTGGTCAACCCCGCGTTTGGCCAGCGGCCAGCGCTATCCAGGGTCAGGGTCAGTTCCTCGGCCCGGAAGCGTCCCATCCCCGGCGGGAGCCGCAGCAACACGGTCAGCGGCTCGGCGGTGACGGCGATGCCGGCGCCCTGGTCTCCGGTGCAGGCGATGTGCCCGTTGGCCGCCAGATCGGGGCGCATCCATCCGGGTGGGAGCGTCACCGGGCCGCTACCCTCGAAGCGCGGACGGAGCACCAGCAGACTGGTCTCGCGCCAGGCGGCACCGGGCGCCTCCACCCGCACGGGCAGGGGCGAGCGCTCCAGCCAGGCGAGCGCCACCGGCCCCGCATCGCTGGCAACGCCGCGCGTCGTGGCGGCGTTGATCAGCGCCTCGCGCACCAGCGCCGCCCGATCCGGCACCTGGCCGGGGCCGCGTCCGGCCTCCAGGTCATCGCGCAACACCAGGTAGCTGATCGGCGTGCCACGGCGAGCGCCAGGGGCGATGGTCGCGGGCCAGACCTGGGTGGCGCGCGTTCCCGGGGCGACATCCCCCAGTCGCGCGAGGTGTTCGCCGTAGGCGGCCACGACATCGCGCAGGGTCCAGGGGCCTGGATTGTCCACTTCAACCGCCAGTTGCCCATTCTGGAGGGTGAGCCGGGCGGTGACGCCGGGGAGCGCCACCTGCCGTTCCACCAGCAGGCCCTGCAACTGCCAGGGCGTCACATCGAACGCCAGCTTTTCCCCATCCTGGGCCAGATCACCGCCCACCCCGATGACGCCCCCGTACTGCCCGGTCGTGGAGCGAACCGGACGCGCCAGCCCCCCGGTTTCGAGCATGGCCTCGAACGCCTGCTGGCGAGGGGTGAGCACCCCCGTCAGGGTGCGAGCGCGGGCCTGACCATCGCCGATCACCTCGACCAGGCTGAGTTGATGCACCACGCGCTGATCGGTGCGCAGCGCCAGGGCCAATCCGAACACCGCCGCGCCCGTGACCAGGGCCAGCGCGGGCGCGGCGAGCCACATCAGCGCCTGGGCATCGAAGCGCCGCAGCAGCAAGGCCAACCCCGGGCCGATCAGCACCGTGTAGATGGCGAGCAAGCCGAAGAGCGCCCCGTCGGGCGGAAGGTTGACCGTGGGCGTGGCGCTCAAGGCGCCCGCCAGGATGCCCTCCTGGTAAGGATCGATGCCGGGGAGCGAACCGAGGGGAGAGGCGGCCAGGATCGGGGAACGCAGCAATTGATCCCAGAACCGGGGCGCGGCCTCCCAGGCGACAAGTTCAGGCGCCCCGGGGTCAAACGCCAGTTGCGTGACCATCCCCACGCCAACGGGCCGCTGCACCCAGGCGGGCGGATCGCGCTCAAGCGCGGCGCGGGCGTCGGGGACCGGCGTCAGCAAGACTCCGGGCAACGCCCCGGGGCCGGGCGCGCCGGCCAGCGCCGCCAGCGAGGCATCGGGCGTCTCCACAGCCGCTCCCAGCGTCGCGGGCCGCAGCTCCGGCGGCAGACCGGCCAGGGTGCGGGCAGCAGTCGGGCCGCCGCCGAGCACCAGGTGCCCCCCGGCGCTGACCCACCCCAGGAGCGCCTGGCGCTGCGCCGGGCCGAGTTCCTCCGTGGGCGCATCGGCAAGGATCAGCAGGCTCAGGCTGCTCAAGCCGGCCGCCGCTTCGGGGATCTCGGCCAGGGGCAACCGGATAACGGTGAATGGCAGCGCGCTCGACTCCTGGCGTCGCGGAAGGGACAGGCGGAGATCGCCGCTCGAAGCCAGGGCCAGCAAGCGTTCGCCGGCGCGCGGACGCACCGCCAGGTCCTGCGCGGCCAGCACCGCGTCTTCCTCTTCCACAGTGATCCGCAGGGAGCGCACTTCCTGCTCCATCGCCGCGTAGAGCACGATCTGTTTCTCGGCGCCGGCGGGGAGATCCACCTGCGCCGTGTTGCGGAAGGAGACGTTGGCGATGGCCGCGGCCACATCAACCACACGCGCCGGGCCGGTGTTCTTGAGGCGCACCTGGATGGGCAGCCAGGCGCCCGGCAGGTAGTTCCCTTCAAAGGCGGGAACGGCCGTTAGCTCCAACCCGGCCTGGGCCCGGGCGGGCGCCCGCGGCGCCAGCAGCAGCGCGATGAGCGCCAGCGCGACGATGACATGCTGGCGTATGGACCAGGCATCGCAGAAGAACCGTCGCGGTCGTACACGCTTGAAACCTGGCCGCATAGATTTGCCCCACCCCCGCAGTCATGCTATGATCAGCCAGTATTATAAACAGGACTTACGCGGTGGAGGGGTGCGGGGAGGCGCAGACTCCCCGCATACCCCTTTTCCCGCCCGCGGCGGCCAGGCAGCCAGGCGCAACCCCTACGGCCCTCCCGCCGCGGGCGGGCACCAACCAGTTGGTGGAGGGCCGCAGGCCCTCCATCTCTCTCCGCTGGAAAGCGACCGCGTATCTCCTGTTATAAAGACTCAGGACACGCTGGCATGACCAACAACGTCCAGATCAGCGACCGCGAGCGCGAGATCCTGCAACTGGTCGCCCAGGGGGCCACCAACCAGCAAATCGCCGATCAGCTTAACATCAGCGTCAATACGGTCAAGGTCCATCTCCGTAACATCTTCGGCAAAATCGGCGTTGTCTCGCGGACCGAGGCGACGCTGTATGCGATACGCAACGGGATCGTCAGCGTTGCCGAGCGGGCCGGCGCCCCGGACGAAGCGGCAAGCCTGAACAGAGTATCAGCCGACGAAACCGGCCTGGCGGCGCCCGCGCCCGCGGACGTTGCGGAGCCTGAAGCGGCGACGCTCCTGGCGCCCGAAACCGCGCCAGGATTACTCGCGGCGCCTTCCCCGGCGGCCAGCGCATCGCCCGCGCGGTCCGGTCTCCAGCGGCTATGGTGGAGCGGGGCAGTGTTGGTGGGACTGGTTCTGGCCGGCGCGCTTATCGCCGGCTGGTTGATCTGGCGCCTGCCCCCCGCTCCAACCGAACCGGGCGCCGCTCTGGCAACCGGTAGCGCCCAGACGGCAGCCGAGGAGCGCTGGATCGCCCATGCGCCGGTTCCCACGCCGCGGCAGGATTTCGCCCTGATTGCCAGCCCGTCGGAGGGACGCCTGTACGTCATCGGCGGGCGGCATCAGGGACGAACCCTGTCCGGACTGGACCGCTACGATCCCCGCACGAAGCTCTGGGTTCCCCTCGCCGATATGAGCGTCGCCACCAGCGCGATGCAGGCCGCCGAAGTGCGCGGCCGGATCTACGTCCCTGGCGGCGAACTTGCCAGTGGCGACGTGAGCGACCGCCTGGAAGCCTATGACCCGCGCGAGCAGCGCTGGCGCGAACTCGCGCCCCTGCCCGCGCCGCGCAGCCGCTACGGCCTGGCAGTGTGGGAAGGAAAACTCTACCTCCTGGGCGGATGGGACGGCCAGCAGGTCAGCGCGGAGGTGTTCGTCTACGACCCGGTAAGCGATACGTGGTCGCCTGGCCCGGCGCTGCCTTCGGCGCGCCAGTACCCCGCGGCGGCGGTCGTATCCGGCCAGATGTACCTGATCGGCGGCGAAGGACCGGGCGGCCCGCTGCGCGAGAGTTTGCGGCTGGAGGTCGAGGGGGCGACCGAACGGTGGCAGTTCCTCCCCCCGCTGCCGCAGCCGGTTGGTCGCCCACAGGCCGTGGCCTTGCTCAACAGTCTGCTCGCCATCAACGGCCAGGATCGGGCGGTCTGGCAGTACGACGCCGCTTCCGACGCCTGGGTGCCCTATCCCATCCCCGCCGAAATCCAGGCAAACAGCAGCGCGGCGCTGCTCACTACGAGCCTGTACTTTGTCGGGGACGATCAGGCCCCTCAACCAGGAGCGGTGATGGAGTACCGGGTGCTGTACACCATTTTCGTGCCGGGCGCCGGAGGCCCGGGCAGCGGGCCGTAGGGCCAATACTTTACAAACAGGTGACTGCCTCCTCCCCAAACCTGCCCCCGCCGGGGGCGGGAGCCCGGCGCCTCCCCCCGGCGGGGGCAGGTTGGGAGGGGAACAGCAGCGTTGCATCGGTGATGTGACAGGAGTTACGCCGTCGAGGGGTGCATACCCCTGTTCCCGCCCGCGGCGGCCGGGCTGTCTGGCGCAACCCCCACGGCCCTCCCGCCGCGGGCGGGCAACAACCGAGTAGTGGACGGCCGCAGGCCCTCCACCAACCGGGCACCGACGCGGTATCGGCCAGAGACCTGCCCTGTCGGGTTCAGCTTCGGGCCATGCGCTTGCGCTCAAAAGCCCGGCCTGGTTTGCGAACGCTTCGCAAAGGCGCCATAGCGCCGGCGCTGGAGTATCTCCTGCACCTGAGGCGCCATCAGTTCATTCACGATCAGCACCAGCGCGACGATCCAACCCATCAACGCTCCGCCCACCATCCCGACGCCGATCAGCGTGGCGATAATCGAGATCATATCCATGGTTCACCTCAGTTCTCTATGCGGCTATGCCGCACACTACTAACGTGAACATAGGCTGCGGGAGCAGGGGTGTGGGGCAACCGGGTCTCCCCACGCCCCCGCCCCCGCAGAGGAATGGGGCAACCGGGTTTCCCCATCCCCTGCGCGAGGGCTGCGCCCTCCCAGACCCGCCCACCGGGTAGGGGTCTGGGGAAACCCGGTTGCCCCATGCTCCTCTCTGGGAGCCTGTGTTCACGCCAGGCCTCGTCGTCATCACAGTACCAGGGACCACCGCAAGCGGTTAGAGGAAGACTTCAACAGCGACAGGAGCAGATCTCCCGCCACGAGGAGGGAAGGTTCATGACCAGACGCGGAGCGCAGCGGATTGAGGTGTGGACGTTCAGCGACGGCGCCTTGCGGTCCCGCCGCGATGAACTGGCGGTCGAGGAGCCGCTCGAATTTCGGGTGCGGGCGGGAGGGGCGCAGCGCAGCCTGGCGATCACCATGCGCACGCCGGGCCATGACTTTGAACTGGCCGCCGGCTTCCTCCTCAGCGAAGGCCTGATTGCCGGTCGCCAGGATATCGCGCGGATCGCCTACTGTGTGGACCCGCAGATCGACGGCGAGCAGCGTTACAACATCGTCCAGGTGGTGCTGCAGGGTGAGGAGTTGCCGGATCTGACGACCTTCACCCGGCACTTCACGGTGGGAAGTGCCTGTGGAGTATGTGGCCGCGCCGGGCTGGAGACGCTGCGCGGGCGCGGCTGCACGGCCCTGGCGCCGGGGCCTGTCATCCATCCCGAGGTCATTACGGCCCTGCCGCAACGGCTCTACGCCGTCCAGGGGTTGTTCAGCCGCACGGGAGGGCTGCACGCCGCCGCGCTCTTCGATCCGGTGGGTGAGTTGCTGGTTTCCCGTGAGGATATCGGGCGCCACAACGCCCTGGATAAACTCATCGGCTGGGCGCTTCTGGAAGGGCGCCTACCGCTCGCCAGCGGGGTGTTGCTGGTGAGTGGCCGCGCCAGCTATGAGATCGTACAGAAGGCCCTGGTGGCCGGCATTCCGATCGTGTGCGCCGTCTCGGCGCCAAGCAGCCTGGCGGTGCACCTGGCCCGCGAGTTCGGGATGACCCTCGTCGGCTTCGTCCGCGGCGCGCGTTTCAACGTCTATGCGGGGGTGGAACGCATAGGACCGCCGGCCGGTGCGGTGCCCCTGTGATGGATCGCTCCTCTTGCGGCGTCTCGATGACGCTTCGGTATTGCCCGCGTAGACGCGACGAGGGCGGGACGCCCGCGCTCCCAGGCGCGTGGGTTGCCCCGAGTGTGAACAGGCACGGGCGCCGGACGCTCCGGTGGGCGAGGGTTGGGAACTCCGCGGTTCCCTGCCGGCACAAACACGAAAGGGAGGGTGCAACCCTCCCCTTCGGCTGTGTCTCTGTGGTTCAATCAGCCGACGTTGATGGTGATCTTGCGAGGCTTGACCTCCTCAGCCTTGGGCACGCGCAGCGTCAGCACGCCGTGCTCCAGGCGGGCCTCGATGGCATCGCCGCGAACCGTGCTCGGCAGGGTGATGGTGCGGCAGAAGCGGCCATAGCGGCGCTCGATGCGGTGGTAGTTGCGCTCCTGCTCCTCGCTGCTCTTCTTCACCTCACCACTGATCGAGAGCACCCCGTTCTCGATGGTGACGTTCAGATCCTCAGGCTTCATCCCCGGTACCGCCAGCTCCACGAGGTAGGCGTCGGGGGTCTCGCTCAGGTCGAGCGCGGGCACGAAGCTGCCATCGCGCGCGGGCAGCATCGGAACGAAGCTCTCCTCGAACAGGCGGTTCACGGCCTCACGCAGGGTCATCGCCTCCTGGAACGGATCCCAACGGGTCAGGTTCGTCATCTTGCCACCTCCATACGTGTTGTTGCTTGCTCAGTTCGTCGCTGCCGGTGCAGCGCTTTCGTTCTGGCGCTACTGTAACGCGGAAGTGTTAGATGAATGTCTAACTGATGTTAGAGAGGCGTAAATGGTGGGGAGGCGGGGAGGTTACCATTTTAGATTGCGGATTGTAGATTGCCGCTCCATGCAACAGGAAGCGCTCCAGCGCTCACGAGCTTGCGGCGTCTCTATGACGCTTTGGTGGTATGGTCTTTGAGAAATTAATCTGCTATGCCGGGCTGGCCGTGGGTCTAAAGCTCTCGGCTACGGAATGCGAAGCCCGCCTGCGCGGGCTATAGCGGATTATTTATTCAAAGACCATGTATGCAGTGTTTGCTCGCGCGCCTGCGCCTTGCGCCGCCCTACGGTCCCGGCGGGAACTGGCCGCTGCCCGGCGTTTCGACGCCATCGCCGAGGACGATGCCGCTGTCGGTGAGCACATTGCCGTAGGCGTCGGTGACGCGCAGGGTGTAGGGGCCAGGCCCCATGTCGCGCCCGACGAAGTAGTTGTAGTCCTGTCGCACCAGCGGCGCCCATTGTCCGGCGGCGTTGCGGTACTCCAGTTTGACGATCGGGTTGCGGTGGTAGCGCACCTGGATGGCCGTCCACCAGCGGTTGCTGCCCTCTTTGATCCGGTAGGCGACGTTGCGCCCCACCTCGGGGCTGATCACTCGCCATGTGATGGGCACAATCCCCCGTTCCAGGGGCGCGACGCGGGCAAAGGCCTGCGGGCTGAGGTCGAGGTGGCCGCGGGTGCACTGGGCATCAGGACACTTGTCAACGATCCGCACCACGACGCTGCCCAGCTCACCGAATACTTCGACATAGGCCCCGCAGTACACCGCCGCCGGGCCGCCCGCGGGGTTGCCTTCGGGATCGGGATTGCCATAGTCTTCGTGACTGATCGCCGCCACCAGCAGGTCGCCGGGCGAGGGGCCGAACGAACAGTTGCCGTCGCCGGTCGCAGCGTAGTACGTGGCCCGCCCGGTGCGCAGTTCGTTCTGCGGACGGGCGGCGCTGGTTACCACTGGCAGGTAGATGGAGCCGCGGGGTTGAGCCAGGGTTACCGCCAGGCTTCCCAGAGCCGCAAGCATGGCGATGGCGAGGAGCAAGGCACGCAGCGCGTGGGACATCTGAGATCCCCCTTAACTACTTTTTAACCAACCGGATCTCAGTATAGCTCCCCCTGGCGCTGCGCGCGCGCCTGCGGCCTGGTACGATGGTCCTTTTCTGTGCTACCACCGGTCGGGAGACGCTACCCGGCATGGGGGGCGGAAGCTCTGTCAGACCCTCATGCGGCTGCGCCGCACACTGCCGTGATGAAAAACGTTGTTCTTGGGAGGGCGAAGCCCTCCCAAACCCTCCCACCGGGTGGGGGGATGGGGAAACCGGGTTTCCCCACGCCCCCTGCGCACGGGCTTCGCCCTCCCAAACCCTCCCGCGGGCGGGGGTATGGGGGAACCTGGTTCCCCCATCCTCCTGCTTGAGGGCAAAGCCCTCCCAAACCCTCCCACTGGGTGAGAATATGGGGAAACCAGGTTTCCCCATCCTCCTGCTAGAGGGCTGCGCCCTCCCGCGGGCGGGGGGATGGGGGAACCTGGTTCCCCATGGTCACGTCATGGGTGAACCAGGCTTAACTGAAACGCGCCGGGCGCTTCTCGCGAAAGGCCGCCACACCCTCGGCGAAGTCCGGGTGGGCGCCGGCGGCCTCCTGCGCCATGGCCTCGTAGTTGAGGGCCGCTTCGAGCGTGGCGTGCTGCGAGAACTCGAGGCTGCGCTTGATCAGACTGATGGCCAGCGCAGGTCCCCGCGCCAGTTCCGTGGCCAGCTCGCGGGCCGCCTCGGCGAGGTCGGCATCCGGCACGACGCGGTTGAGCATGCCCCACTGGAGCGCGGTGGGGGCGTCGAGTTCGCCGCCGCGGGCCGCCAGTTCAAAGGCGCGCGCCTGGCCGATCAGCCGGGGAAGGGTGTAGGTCATGCCACAATCGGGGATCAGGCCGATGCGGGCAAAGGCCACCACCAGGCGGGCCCCCTCGGCGGCCAGGCGCAGGTCGCAGGCCAGGGCCAGACTGAGGCCGGCGCCCGCGGCCACGCCGTTGATCGCCGCGATCACCGGTTTTGGCAGCGCGCGTAGTTTGGTGACCAGGGGGTTGTAGCTCTGGCGCAGACGCTGGCCGATCAGCGCCGCGGCGCCTTCGGCCGGAAACTCGCGTAGATCCTGGCCGGAGCAAAACGCCTTGCCGGCGCCGGTGATCACCACGGCCCGTACCTGCGGGTCGCGCTCGGCCCGTTGCAGGGCCGCCAGCAGATCGGCGTGCAGTTGCGCGTTCAGCGCATTGAACACCTCGGGCCGATGCAACGTGAGCGTCGCCACGCCGTTGGATACGGCATAGAGGACGGTGGTATCCATGATAGGAAAGCCCCTTTCTGCATCATTCCGATCACAACCTGTCCCTGCCGGCAGGGGGGCCACCTGCCAACGCCCCAGGCAGGGGCATGGGGAACGTCGGCTTCTCCATGCCCGTAACGGTTCACACCTGGGGTAACCCACGCGCCTGGGAGCGCGGGCGTCCCGCCCTCGTCGCGTCTCCGCGGGCAAGCTGCCCGCGCTCCCCGGAGAAATGCGAACACGTGCCCATGCCCCTCAGCGGCCCTTGAACGCCGGCGGGCGCTTCTCCATAAAGGCGCGCATCCCTTCCTTCTGATCCTCGGTATCGAAGAGCAGGTAGAAATTACGCAACTCAATCGCCAGACCCTCGCGCAGCGTCGTCTCAGCGGCGGCCCGCACGGCCTCCCTGGCCAGTTGCGCCGCGAGGGGCGCCTTCTCGGCCACCTGGGCGGCCAGGCGCTGGGCTTCCTGGAGAAAGCTCTCCACCGGGGCCAGCCGGTTGACGAGCCCGAACTGGTAGGCCTCCTGGGCCGAGATCGTCGCGCCGGTGAGGATAAGCTCCATCGCGCGGTAAGGGCCAATCGCGCGCGTGAGGCGCTGGGTGCCCCCCGCGCCCGGAATGATCCCCAGGTTGATCTCCGGCTGGCCGAACTGCGCCGTCTCGCTGGCGACGATCATATCGCACATCATCGCCAGTTCGCAGCCCCCGCCCAGGGCATAGCCGCTCACCGCGGCGATCAGCGGCTTGCGAAAGGCGGCGATACGCCCCCAGCGCTCAATGGCGCGACTGGTGAGCATGCCCATCGGCGAGGCCCCGGCCATGGCCTTGATATCGGCCCCTGCGGCGAAGGCGCGCGCCCCGCCGGTCAGCACCACGGCGCGGATCTGGGCATCGGCCTCGCATTGCTCCAGGGCGGCGATAAGGGCGTCAATCAGCTCCGGACTGAGGGCGTTGAGCGCCTTCGGGCGGTTGAGGGTCAGGGTTGCCACGTGACCATCGATGGCGGAGAGCACCAGTTGCTCGTCGGACATAGAGCCTCCCCCTGGTTGTACGGCGCGCCGTTGGCGCGAGCGAGATGGTTCCTATCGTACCCCAGGCCAGAGAGCGCGTCAAAACGGGTCTTGCCTGCGCCTGTTCACACCTGGGGTAACCCACGCGCCTGCGAGCGAGAGCGTTTCGCCCCCGTCGCGTGTCCGCGGGCAAGATGCCCGCGCTCCCAGGAGAAATGTGAACCCTTACTCTTGCCTGCGCCTCGCGTCCGCTCACGCCCTCCTCCTCAACCCCGATTGTTGCGGAAGCTTCACCACCGGTTGACAGGGGAATTATTCTTCTGTTCGAACTTTCTATCCTCGAACACTACAGTTATGAAAGATCTACTTCGGGTTTACAAAACAATGATTCCATTTTGCGTGGCTTCCTGTAGGATGCCGCTAACGATTTCCCTCTCTTCTCTAAACTCTGTTGCAACGATCCACCGGTGGAGCAACCACACCGGATGGTACGTGTATGATGGTCTTTGAATAAATAATCCGGTATAGCCCGCGCAGGCGGGCTTCGCATTCCATAGCCGAGGGCTTCAGCCCCACGGCCAGCCCGGTATACCGGATTCATTTCTCAAAGACCATCATACATACACCCTGCCGGGGCATGCTTCGGCTGGCCAGGGCGTGCAACGCTTTGGAGCAGGGGGATGGGGAAACCTGGTTTCCCCATCCCCTCACCCGGTGGGAGGGTTGGGGAGGAGGACGATGCTCCTCCCCCTTCCCAACCGCCGCCGGATCGAGTTGAGGCATCTGGATAGAAGAGGAGTTATTCACACCAGCACAGCGCACAACCCGGACTCCACGCGAGGAGGGAGCCACAATGAGAGTGACGAGGCGTGACTTTCTGAAGGCAACCGGTCTGGTGGCAGGAGGTCTCTTGTTGCCAACCGGCAGTGCCGCGGCCGCCGCCGCCGCCGCCACGGCCACCATCTTTCCCCTTCACAAGCGTGTAGGCGAAGCGACCAGCGTTTGCCCCTATTGCAGCGTAGGTTGCGGTGTGCTGATAGCCACCGACATCCATGGTCACATTGTCAACACCGAAGGCGACCCGGACAATGTGCACAACCGCGGTGCGCTCTGCTCGAAAGCCCAATCCATAACCCAACTCGCCACCGATCCCAAACGCCTCCGCCGCGTGCTCTATCGCGCCCCGCACAGTACGACCTGGGAAGAAAAATCGTGGGACTGGGCCATCGCCGAGATTGCCAGACGGGTCAAGGCTACGCGCGATGCTACCTTCCGCGAGAAAGACGGCGAGGTGACCGTCAATCGCACCGAGGGCATCGCCTGGCTAGGCGGCGCGGCCAACAATACCGAGGACTGCTACCTCGCCTCGAAGTTCGCGCGAGCGCTCGGCATTGTGTATCTCGAACATCAGGCGCGCCTCTGCCATTCCTCGACCGTGGGCGCTCTTGCGCCGACCTTTGGCCGCGGCGCGATGACGAACCACTGGGTGGATCTCAAAAACAGCGACGTCATCCTGGTAATGGGGAGTAACCCTGCCGAGAACCACCCGATCTCCTTCCACTGGATCACCAGAGCCATCGAGGAGCGTGGCGCCAGGCTCATCGTCGCCGACCCGCGCTTCACCCGCTCAGCCGCTAAGGCCGATCTCTACGTGCCCTTCCGCTCCGGCACCGATATCGCCTTCATCGGCGGGTTGATTAACTATGCCATCCAGAACCGGCTGTATAACGAGGAGTACGTCAAGGCCTATACCAATGCCCTGACCCTCATCCATCCCGACTACCAGGGGCCAGATGAACTCGATGGGCTGTTTGTCGGCTATGATCCGCAGACGCGCGCCTACGATCCGACAGCCTGGCAGTACCAGACGGAGAAGGTCAAGGTCAAGCTCAAGCAGCGAGACGCCTCCGGCAATGAGGTCGAGGTCGAAAAAGAAGCCACCGTCCCCAAACAAGCCGCCTCGCTGGAAGATCCCCACACCGTCTTTTCCATCCTCAAGCGCCACTTCGCGCGCTACACCCCTGAGATGGTCGAACGCATCTGCGGCACGCCACGCGATCGCTTCCTGGAAGTGGCACGCCTGTACTGCTCGACCGGCGCTCCCGACAAGGCGGGGACCATTCTGTACGCCATGGGGACGACCCAACATACCGTCGGCGCCCAGAATATCCGCGCCTACGCCATTTTGCAGCTCCTGCTCGGCAACATTGGCATTCCCGGCGGCGGGGTCAATGCCCTGCGCGGCGAATCGAACGTCCAGGGGTCAACCGACATGGGCTTGCTCTACCACGATCTGCCAGGCTACCTGGGCCTGCCTACCCTTAAGCAGCCGGATTATCAGACCTTCATCGCCAGGTACAGCAAGACCAGTTTCTGGGCCAATGGACCGCGCTTCTTCAACAGCTTGATGAAGGCCTGGTTCGGCGATGCTGCTACCAGCCAGAACGACTTTGCCTATGATTACATCCCCAAGCGCTCTGGTGACTACTCGTTCATACCTATGTTTGAGGCGCTGCATCGGGGAACCATCAAGGGCATGTTCGTCATGGGGCAAAACCCCTTCGTCAGCGGGCCGAATGCTCGCTTTGAACGCCAGGCTTTCGCGAACCTCGACTGGCTGGTGGTTATGGAATTGTTCGACACTGAAACGGCCTCGTTCTGGCGCGCCCCGGGGGTGGACAGCGCTGCGATAAAGACCGAGGTGTTTCTCCTGCCCGCTGCCGATGCGATGGAGAAGGCCGGAAGCGTGGTCAACAGCGGTCGTGTCATCCAGTGGCGCAACAAGGTCGCCAACCCCCCTGGCGAGGCCAGAGAGGATATCTGGATCCTCGACCGGCTGCTGCGGGCGATCAAGGCCGCCTACCAGGGGAGCACTGCCGGCCGCGATCGGCCCATTCTCGACCTGGTGTGGGATTACGGCGATCCGCCGCAGGCCGAGCGGGTGGCCCGCGAGATCAATGGCTATGCGCTCGAAGACGTGAAAGACGCTGCGGATAAGGTGCTGGTGGCCGCCGGCGCGGTGATCCCCGCGTTCGCCACCATCGCCAACGCTGTCAACCCCGAAGCCATCGCCTGCGGGGCCTGGATCTACAGCGGCTACTGGGCGCCCGCCGATGATGGCACCGGCGTGATCATGCCTGCCGCCCGACGCCGCGGGCAGAGCGATCCCGGCGGTATTGGCACCCATCCCTTCTGGGCCTGGACATGGCCGGCTAATCGCCACATCATCTACAACCGCGCCTCGGCCCGCCCAGACGGCACGCCGTGGTCCGAAGCGAAGAAGCTGATCTGGTGGGACGCGACCCAGAAGAAATGGACCGGCTACGACGTGCCTGACTTTGCCGTGACCAAAGCGCCGGACGCGAAAGGCAACCCCGCCGCTGCCGGGCTGGCCGCCCAATCCGGCACCGATGCGTTCCTCATGAAGCCCGACGGGAAAGCCTGGCTGTTTGCCCCTTCTGGGATGAACGAAGGCCCGTTGCCCGAACATTACGAGCCGTTCGAGGCGCCGGTCGCCAATCCGCTCTCGCGGACCCAGTTCAATCCGGTGGTCAAGGTGTTCGATACCAACCGTGGTCTGGATATCGGCGACAATGTGGGAACGCCGGATCGCTTCCCCATTGTTTGCACCACCTTCCGCCTCACCGAACACTGGCAGTCCGGTGCGATGACCCGCTACCTCCCCTGGCCCTCCGAAGCGCAGCCTGGCATGTTCGTCGAGATCTCCAACGCCCTGGCGGCCGAGCGGGGCATTCGCAATGGCGAGCTGGTCGAGGTAGTGAGCGCGCGGGGAGCCATCCGGGCCGTCGCCATGGTCACGGCTCGTTGGAAACCCTACACCATTGATGGCCGGCTGGTCCACCACATCGGGATGCCCTGGCACTTTGCGTGGCAAGGCATCGCCCGGGGCGCAAGCGCCAATGATCTGACGCCCCACGTCGGGGATGCCAATACGAACATCCCTGAATACAAGGCGTTCCTGGTCGATGTGCGGAAGCTCTAACGGACGGGAGTTACGCGGTGGAGGGGCGCGGGGAGGCGACGCCTCCGCGCATACCCCCTCCCCGCCGGGAGACCACCGCGTACGTCCTGTATAAGGAGGCCAATCATGAGCAGACTGGCCATGCTGTTTGATGCATCCAGGTGCATCGGGTGCAAGAGTTGCCAGGTGGCCTGCAAACAATGGTGGGGTCTTCCGGCCAGCGAGACGGTCCAGGCTGGCACCTACGAAAATCCCACCGATCTGGAGCCAAACACCTGGGCGCGGGTCACCTTCCATGAGTACGAGGCCGACGGTCAGTTCCAGTGGTTGTTCCTGGCCTGGGGCTGTGTCCACTGCACCCAGGCGGCCTGTGTAGACGTGTGCCCGACCGGTGCGCTCAAGCATCACGCGCTGGGGTTTGTGTCGCTCGAACGCGAGGCCTGCAACGGCTGCGGTTACTGTAGTCAGGTATGTCCCTTCCAGGTGCCGCGCATGGAGACGGTCAGCCTGCTGACAGGGGCTGCCAGGGCTTCCAAGTGCACCTTCTGCCAGGATCGCGCCACGAACGGCCTGACCCCCGCCTGTGTCAAGACCTGTCCCCCCGGCGCGCTGGAGTGGGGTGAGCGTGATGCGCTGCTCGAAAAGGCCCACGCCCGGGTGGAGTGGTTGAAGAGCCGGGGCTACGCCCAGGCCCAGGTGTATGGCGAACGAGAACTTGGGGGCCTGGGGCGGCTCTTCGTGCTCACCGCGCCGCCCGAAGCCTACGGGCTGCCGGCCAATCCGCAGTATTCCACCCTGGTCGCAAGCTGGCAGAACGTCGTGCAGCCCCTGGGCTACGTTGCCGTCGCCGCCACAACCCTCGGCCTGGCCTTCAACTGGCTGGCGACCCGTCGCGCTCGCCTGAGCAACCTCGAATCTGTCGAGCCGGATGCAACTGAGGAAAGGGAGGCATGAGCTATGGCTACCTCAAACTCAACCGTAACGAAACCGTGCAAGGACCGGCGCCAGGTGCTGGTCATGCGGTTCACGGCCGGCGAGCGCATTGCTCACTGGGTGCATTTCATCGCCTTCACCATTCTCCTGGGCACCGGGCTGTTCCTGTACATGCCCGCCCTGCGCCCCTTTGCGGTGGGCGAGGCCGGTGAGGCAAGCCGCCTGGCCCATCGCGGCGCTGCAATCCTGTTCATGGCCGCGCCTCTGATCTACCTGATCTGGTCGCCACGCGACTTCTTCTACAGCCTGCGCGAGGCCTTGACCTGGGGGCCGGATGATCTGGGCTGGCTGCGCGCGGCCTGGGGCTACTACACCCGCGGCGATACGGCCCGGATGCCGCCCCAGGGCAAGTACAACGCCGGCCAGAAGTTCAATGCGCTGACCCAGATCATCACCTTCATCCTGTTTGTCGTCAGCGGCATGATCATGTGGTTCGGCAAAGGGGTGGTCTCGCCGGCGGTCTTTGTGGGCAGCGTGATCATCCACGACCTGTCCATGATGGTCACCGTGGCGCTCTTCATCCTGCACATCTATCTGGTGGCCGTGCATCCCCTGATGCGCGAGTCGATCACGGCCATGTTCGAAGGCACGGTCACCGAAGAGTTTGCCCGCGAGCACCACGGGAAGTGGCTGGCCGAACAGGAGCAGGAGCGCGTCTACCGGCGCTGTAGAGATGAGTGACGCCATGCAGACCATCGAGTATCTGCGTCAGGCGCTTCCGCAGCATCCCGAGTTGCGCGAGACCCTGGAGTTGCACATCGCGCTGCTGGAGGTGCGCGCTCAGGTGACCCCGCCGCCGCCCCCGCCGCTGTCCCCAGGCGCAGCGGAGGCATGCCTGGCCCAGGGTGAGCCGCTCCTGAATGCTGAGGCCTTTACCCTGGATTGGCGCCACCTGGCGCGTACCTTCAGCGGGATCTGCGCGGCAGTCGCCGCCCATCGCCCCGCCGAAGCCGATGCGTTGCGCTCCCTTGCCGACCTGTCGGGCAATCTCGATGAACTGCGCCAGGCCGTCATGGAGCATCTGGCGCACAGGGCGCACCCGGCTCGCCGGCCAGCCGGGGCGGCGGCCCCCGAGGCCACGTTGTTGGATGGTACCCTCAACCAGGCTCTCCATCCTTTCCTCAACGCCTATGCGCGGGCCTGGCAACCGCTGGTGAGCGCGGAGTTGTGGCGCCGGTCGTGGTGCCCGATCTGCGGCGGTCCGGCCGATATGGCGGCGCTCTTGCCCGGCGGGGGCGCCCGACAGCTCCTCTGCGCGCGCTGCGATGCCGAATGGCAGGCGCCGCGCGCGGCCTGCCCCTTCTGTGGTGAAACCGCGCCGGGCCGCCTGGCCTATATGCCGAGCCAGGATGGGGTCTACCGTTTGTACACCTGCGATAGCTGCCGGCACTATCTCAAGACCATCGACCTGCGCGAGCTGGCCCGTCCGGTCCATCTTCCCGCTGAGCGCGTCCTGACCGTCGGCATGGACCTGATGGCCATCTCCGCGGGCTATCGAAGCATATGATTGCTGCCTGGACCGAACAGGATCTGACCTATCTCGAGGTGGGCGATAGCGCGGTGCTGCCCGGCCGCAAGCCGATCATTCGCGAAACCGTCTGTCCCCTCACCATCAATGGTCAGAAGTGGGTCTCGTTGCTCTGCACGCCCACCGATCTCGATGCCCTGGCGCTGGGGTTCCTGCGCACCGAGGGGGTGATCGAGACGCTGGACGATGTTGTTGAACTCAACGTGGGCCAGCACGGCGAGACCGGTGTGGCGATCTGGCTCAAACGTCGCGATGGCACGTTTCACCGGCGGCCACCCCTGCCCTCTGCCTGCATCGGCGCGGCAACCTTCCCAGAGCGGGTCCAGGCCCGCCACCGGCTGTCTGCCGGTGTGCGCCTGACACCGGCGCAGATCTACGATCAGATGGCTCGGATGCTGGCCCAGACGGCGGACCTCTACCACGCTATGGGCGGCTTTCACGTTGCCGCTTTAAGCGATGGGCAGACCCTCTTGCTGAGCGCCTATGATGTGGGTCGTCATAATGCCGTGGATAAGCTTGCCGGGCTGTGTCTGATCCACGGCGTTGCGACGGTGGGGCGGCTGTTGCTCATCACCGGTCGCGTTTCGACCGAAATGATCCATAAAGCTGCCCGTCTAGGCGTTCCACTGGTAGCTTCGCGCAACTCCCCCACCGAACCTGCCGTGCGCCTGGCTCGCGAATGGGGCATAACGCTGTGCGGCTACGTGCGTGGCCGCCGCATGCACCTCTACAGCGCGCCGGAGCGGCTGGGCTTTGACCCTGCGGCAGCGCAGGCTGTGTTATGACCTCGCCTGTGTGTTTCCCCCCACACCCTCCCACCGGGTGAGGGGCTGGGGAAAGCCGGTTTCTCTATCCCCCCGCATGAGGGCCAGGCCCTCGATCCTTTCGGGGGCGGGGGGCTGGGGAAAGCCGGTTTCCCCAT
>DAOTYR010000036.1:0-1534 GCA_034434655.1 Chloroflexaceae bacterium | reverse complement strand
ATCGTCGCCCTGATCGACCCGGAAATGATCGTCCTGGGCGGCATTGTGGTGCGTATCGGCGGCGAGTCCTTCGTGCAGGCCATCGGATCGCGGCTCAACGATTTCATCGCCCCCCAGTTCGCCCGCCCCCTGCCGGTAGTGGCCTCGATCCTCGGGCCTGAGAGCGTCACCGTCGGCGCGGTGGCCCTGGCGCTCGAGAGCCTGTCGGATTGATTGCCTCGCCAGCGAGGGGCAGAGCAAAGAAGCGCGGCGGTGGAGGTGTGGAGATGAAACACGCCTCCACGCCTCCACATCACCAGCGGCGCAGTCGCCTGTTCAACGCTCACTCTACGGGCAGAGGTCTGGGGAAACCCGGTTTCCCTCTCTGCTAATCGGCGTGGTAGCCGCGCTTCTCACCCTCCCCCGTCTCGCCGCGCCCGGTCCTCCTGCCCTCTGCACCGTAGACTATGCATGACCCACCACACGCCAGCGGCGATGGGCCGCGCCTGCGCGGGCCGGAAGCCGGCCATCCCCCCACGCGGACGGCGGCGCCCACCCGCGTGGACGCCCGGCGACGCGCCTGACGTGAACATGGGGGAACCGGGTTGTCCCACGCCCCCACCCGGTGGGAGGGTGGGGGCGGGCCTGGCCCTTGCGCAGGGGTGTGGGGCAACCGGGTTTGTCCCACGCCTCCGCCCGCAGGAGGGTGTAGGCGGGCCTGGCCCGCACGCAGGGGGATGGGGCAACCGGGTTGTCCCAGCCCCCGCCCGTGGGCGGGGGTGGGCGGGGGATGGGGCAACCGGGTTGTCCCATCCCCCACCCGGTGGGCGGGTGGGGGCGGGCCTGGCCCGCACGCGGGGGATGGGGGAACCGGGTTGTCCCACGCCCCCGCCCGGTGGGCGGGTGTAGGCGGGCCTGGCCCGCACGCAGGGGGATGGGGGAACCGGGTTGTCCCATCCCCCGCCCGCGGGCGGGTGTGGGCGGGCTACGCCCTTCCAAAAAGAACCTATGTTCATTCCTGTTTGTGTGCGGCGGAGCCGCATAGACGGCTGAGCTGACCATCGCGCGCAGCGTGCTGCCCCCCTCCCAGCTTCCCCCCGCTGGGGGGAGGCGCCGGGTTCCCGCCCCCGGCGGGGGCGGGTCAGGGAGGGGGCCATCACCGCGCCCGCGGAGCCGTGGCGCGGGCGGGACGCCCGCGCGCCCGGGCCGGTTGCATCGGGCGGTGTGCGCCATACGCATGACTGTCTCACGTGACCATGGGGGAACCAGGTTCTCCCATCCCCCCGCCCGCGGGAGGGTCTGGGCGGGCGCAGCGCTCACGCAGGGGGCTGGGGAAAGCAGGTTTCCCCATACCCCCACCCGGTGGGAGGGTTTGGGAGCGCCTCGCCCTTCCAGGAACAATCGCAGCCCTCCCAGGAAGTACCTCAGGGGGAGTTGAGGAACAGGAGCGAGCCATTGTCCAGCGAGAACCTTGCCATTCTCTCCGAAGGCGTCGAACTCGATTTCGGCAATGGTGCGGGGATCTTCGATCAGCACTACCAGGTGCCGCAGGGGA
>DAOTYR010000035.1:0-8050 GCA_034434655.1 Chloroflexaceae bacterium | reverse complement strand
CGGGGCACCGCCGGTCCCAGGATCACCACGAACAGGGCGGGAAAGATCAGGAACACCATCGGAAAGAGCATCTTGATGGGGGCCTGCTGAGCCAGTTCTTCCGCCCGCTGCCGGCGGCGCACCCGCATCTGATCGCTCTGAATGCGCAGAATCTTGGACATCGAGACGCCCAGTTGATCGGCCTGGATCACCGCAGCGGTAAAGGTCTGCACATCGTCCACGCCGGTGCGATCGGCCAGATCCTTAAGCGCCTCGCGCCGGCTGCGTCCGAGTTGCATGTCTTTGAGCACCCGCCTGAACTCCCGCGAAAGTTCATCGTCCCACTTATCGGCGACCCGTTGCAGGGCCAGGTCGAAGGCCAACCCGGCTTCGACGCTGATACACAGCAGATCGAGGGCGTCGGGCAGAGCCTTGGTAATCGCCTTCTTGCGGGCAGCGATCCGGCGCCCCAGCCACATGACCGGCAGCATGTAGCCCAGGGCGAAGCCCACCGCGCTGTACAACAGGGCCTGAGGGAGCTCCATCGTGCGCAACGTCAGCACGCTGATGATCACCCCCAGCACCAGGGCCAGCACTACCCGCAGGCCCACGAACATCAACGGCGTGATCCCGCCCGGATTGCCGGCCATTTGCAGGTTGAGCCGCAAGCGTTCGGCGCTCTGTTTGGGGCCATACTTGCCGAGCGTCGCGAGGATGCTCTTTGCCGCGGGAATGAGCACGCGCTCGTGGAACGGCTGTTGCAGTTCCAGTTCCTCCAGGGTCAGCGCCCGCTCGGTATACTGGTTCAGCCGTTCGCCGACCACATCAGGCTGGCGCATGCGCACCAGACTCACGCCAATAAGGCTCACTCCAAGCAGCAGGATCGTAGCAACCAAGATAATCATCAGTGTTGCCATCGCTTCTCCTCGCTGTGAGCGTTACATGCGTGGGGAACCTGGGGCACCCTTCCTTCCTGTCCGATGGGAGGGCCAGGGCGGACGCCGCCCTTCGGGAGCCCCTCGACGCCGCAACCGATCCGGTTGGAGACGAGTAGGGAACCCGGGGTTCCCCACGTCTCGGCCCGCGGGGCGGGCGCCGCCCTGCCGGATCCTCTTTATTGTAAGCACTCACACATCAATATCAATGATCTTCATAATCGCAAAATAACCGATAACGATCATCACCCCTGCGGTTACGGGCAGGCAACACCAGGCCTCTGGCGGCATCCCCAGGGTGAAGATCGGTGCCATGTAGCTTGGATTGACCATAGAGATAAAGATCGCCAGGCCCACCGGCAGGCCGGTAATCACCCAGGCCGAGATGCGCCCCTGCGCCGTCAGGGTCTGGATCTCGCCTTTGATGCGCACCCGCTCGCGAATGGTATGACCGATCGTATCGAGGATCTGCGCCAGGTTGCCGCCCACTTCCATCTGGATGTTCACCGCGGTGATCAGCAACTCCAGATCGTCCGAGGGCATGCGCCGCAGCAGGTTTTGCAGCGCGTCTTCGGTGCTGCGCCCCAGGCCCACCTCCTGCACCACCCGGCGAAACTCCGACGACATCGGGGCCGGGGCCTCGCGGGCGACCATATCCAGCGTCTGCAGGAAGCTGTAGCCGCCCCGCAGCGCGTTCGCCATCATGGTGATCGCGTCCCCGAGCTGGTTGTTGAAAGCCTTGACGCGCCGCCGGGCCTGGATGGTAAGGTAGAGGTTGGGCAAAAACGAGAACACCACCGCTCCCACCAGGCCGCTGGCAAACGCCGCCGCATAATCCGCTCGCCCGACGTAGGCCCCGAACCCCGCCCCCGCCAGCGCGCAGACAATCTTAATAATAATAAACTCCGCGACGGTCAGTTTGACGTCGGCCCGCGCCAGATCGCGCTGGATGTTGCCCCCGCGTTTGCTCTGCGCCACCACGCGGTCAATGCGCTCCAGCGCCTGGCGCGGGTTGGCCGCCGGCTGGGCGCCGCTCGGGCCGACAAACTCCGTCAGGCGCGAGGCCACCTCTTTCTCCCCCGGGCGACGTAACTGCCAGACCAGCAAGACGATCAGCAAGAGCAGCAGCCCGGCTAGCCCCAGGAAGATCGGCAACAATTCAGGCGAGAACATACGATCCATGGCCACCTGTTCCTTGCCTTCGGCATGGTTCAAACGAGCCTGACCGCGCGCGAGCGTTGCCGGTCACCGTTGGGAAAGGTGCGGAGGGCTGCAGGCCCTCCACGAACTCCTCGTTCCCTGCCCGCAGCGGCCACGCGGCCTGGCGAACCACTTTGCGCCCCGCCGCAAACGGGGAATCGGGCACGTGGGGAAACCAGACCTCCCGGCGCTCCTCCACCGCGGCTCTCTGGTTAAAAACTCAAGCGATCCGCGGAACCAAAGATGTTCGGTGGCAGGAAGATGTTCAGGGTCTCGAACTTCTCGATGAACTTCGGGCGCACCCCCGTGGGCCGCAACTGGCCAACGATCCTGCCGCGCTCGTCAAGGCCCGTCTGCTCGAAGACGAAGATATCCTGCATCACCACCACATCGCCTTCCATGCCCGACACCTCGGTGATCTGCGTCACCTTGCGCGAGCCGTCTTTGAGGCGCGACTGCTGCACGAAGAGTTGCACCGCCGAGGCGATCTGCTCGCGGATGGCCCGTGCGGGCAGGTCCATCCCCGCCATCAGGCACATGGTCTCGATACGACCCACGGCATCGCGGGGCGAGTTGGCGTGAATGGTGGTCATCGAGCCGTCGTGACCAGTATTCATGGCCTGGAGCATATCGAGGGTCTCGCCACCGCGGCACTCGCCGACGATGATGCGCTCAGGGCGCATACGCAGGCTATTGATCACCAGGTCGCGGATGGTCACCTCGCCGCGGCCCTCGACGTTGGGCGGGCGCGACTCCAGGCTCACCACGTGGTCCTGTTGCAATTGAAGCTCGGCGGCATTCTCGACGGTGATGATGCGCTCGTCTTCGGGGATGAAGTTCGACAGCACGTTGAGCAGGGTCGTTTTGCCCGAACCGGTGCCGCCCGAGACCACGATATTGGTGCGCGCCTTGACGCAGGCGCCCAGGAAATCGGCCATATCCTGGCTCATCGAGCCGAAGCGCACCAGGTCGTGGATCGTCAGCTTATCCTTGCGGAACTTGCGGATGGTGATCGTCGGGCCGTTGAGGGCCAGCGGGCGAATGATGGCGTTGACGCGCGAGCCATCAGGCAGGCGCGCGTCAACCATGGGCGACGACTCGTCCACGCGCCGGCCCAGCGGGGCCACGATGCGATCGATGATCCGCAGCACGTGCTCGTCGTTGCTGAAGGTAACATCGGTCTTGATCAATTTGCCCCGTTTTTCGATGTAGATCTGTTTGGGGCCATTGACCATGATTTCGCTGATCTCCGCATCGGCGAGCAGTTGCTCCAGCGGCCCCAGGCCGATGATGTCCGCCTCGATGCTCTCGAACATGCGCTGCCGTTCGCTGCGCGTCAGAACGATGCTCTCGCCGTCGAGGATGGCCTGGAAGGCCTCTTCGACCTGTCTGCGCACGCGGGCCTTATTGCTGAGATCGAGTTTAGGGTCCAGTTCGTTGATCAGCCGGTTCTGCACCCGCAGCTTGATCTCGTTGAAGGTGTCATCTTCGCGGGTCGCGGGCGCCCGCGGCGCCGCGATGCCGCCCCCTGGCCGCGCCGCCGGCGTGGCCGCAGCTTCCCCAGGGGTGGCGCCGATACGTTTGAGCAACGACATAGTGGTGTCCCTCTTCCTGACAGGAGGTGCGCGGCGGCAGGGCGCGGGGAGGCGCAGCTTCCCCGCATACTCCGCGACCCTCCGACGGTAACGCAGGTGTCAACTCAGCGTTTAATCAGCCGCGTGAACAGGCCGCCGCTCTTCGGGGCGGGGGCTTCGGCAGGCCCCGAGCCGCCCGGCGCCGCGGCCTTTGTCGCCAGGGTCACCTCGCGGGCCAGGATGCCAATGTCGCGCGCCGCCTGGTGGGTCGGCCTGGCGATGATCAGCGGCACGCCCTGGTTGATGGCGAAGGTCATGTCCTGACCGGCATCGCAGATCTGCAACTGGATCTTGCGCTGGATGTTCTTCTCCACCTCCTCGGCGCGGATGTTGGTGCGGTTGCTGGCCTTGTTGAGCACCAGCATGACCTTCTCGCGCGGGTATTCCAGCAGTTCGGCCACTTCCAGGAACAGCTTGATATTGCGAATGCAGTGCATCTCCAGCGTCATCAGGGCGACGATGCGCGTGGCCAGGTCCAGCGCCGCCAGGGAGCGATCCTGGAACGAGGCCGGCGTGTCTACCACGATAAAGTCAAACTCATGTTTCATCGCCTCGAGGATCGCCCGCAGGTGATCGGCGGTGACCAGTTCGCCCCGCTGCGGATCGAGAGGCGCCAGGAGGACCTTGATCTGCGAGGTGTGGGTCGCCAGCACATCGTTGAGCAAGTCGCGGTCAAGTTCCTCGACCCGCTGCGCCAGTTCCACGATCGTCTTGTCCGAGCGCAGGTTCAGGATCACGCTCTGGTCGCCGAAGGTGCTATTGGCGTCGACCAGGGCCACTTTCTTGTTGGTAAGCTGGCGGATGGCCACGGCCAGGTTCGCGGCGATCGATGAGGTGCCCGCGCCGCCTTTGGGGCTGAACACGGCGATAATCTGCCCCTCGGGCACACTCTCCCCCGCCACGACCATGCCCGGCCCGGCGGGGCCTGCCACCGGACGGGGCCGCGTCGCGGCGCGTTTGTGGACGTGGCGGATGGACTTGTACAGGTCGTCGGCGCTGATAGGCTTGGTCAGAAACTCGCGCGCCCCGGCCAGCATCGCCCGTCGCAGGTAATCCGTCTCGCCCTGCACGCTCATGATAATGACCTGCACCGCAGGGTCCTGGCTGAGGATGGCCTCGGTGGCCGCGATGCCGTCCATATCCGGCATATTGATGTCCATGAGCACGACATCAGGGTGGTGCTGTTTGGCGAGCGCTACGGCTTCGCGGCCGTTGCCGGCTTTGGCCACAACTTCAATGTCTTTCTCAAAGAAGAGCAACTTCTCAAGCTGATCGCGCGTATCGACGATGTCGTCAACGATCATCACCCGGATCTTTTCACCCTCGGTCATGGAACAAACTCCTCACTTGTGGCCGGGGATTGGCGTCTGACGATGCCCGGGCGGGCAATGGGGCATGCCTGGGCAAGGCATGCCACCCCGCGGCGCCCCTGGAGGCGCCAGGATACGTCAGTATTATACCTCTTTGATCGAACCAGGTCAGTACGAGTATGGCGAAACATCTTGCGCGGCGCCCTGTTCCGTCGGGCTGATGGGTATTGAGGAATGCATCCGCGCACCATCCTCGGAGAGGGGTGTGGGGAAACCGGGTTTCCCACACCCCTGCCTGCATCAGGGCGTCACGGCACGCGGGTCGGCGCCGGCGTGCGGGTTGGCTCGGGGGTGAGGGCGACATCTTCGCCCACCACCTGCGGCGGCTGGTTGTAGGGCAGGGGCAGCCCGAACTCGGAGATCAACAGGTCCAGCGTTGCGCCGATGGTTGGCTCGAAGTCCGTGTCGCCCGCCCCGCGCAGCACCAGCACCATGCGCGCGTTGGAGGCCAGGGCGAACTCCATCAACTCGACTTCCTGGTCGTTCAGCGCCAGCAACAGCGTCCACGCTCCGGCGGTGATCGCACCCGAGGCCTGCCCGCTCCCCGGTTCAATCGGCTGGCCCGAGGCGTCCACCTGGGGCAGGCTTCCGCTCTCCGGCGCCACTCCCGGCTCCGGCGTCGCATCGGTTGCCACCGGCGGGCGGACGATCTGCAGCACCTGGGCCCGCTGCACGATCGTCTTGGTGCTGTTGAAGGTCAGATCGTTCAGCAAGCGTACCAGGCCTTCTTCCGTGATGTTGGGATACGACTCGCGTCGGGGCACGCTGAAGGTCGCCACCACGTCCACGAAGTCGCCGGGCACGATGCGGTCGGCCACGCCCGAGAGATTGTTGACAATGAAGGGATAGGCTTTGTCGCGCGCCCGATCGGGCTCGGCGGTGGGAATCTGCTGGGACAGGCCTGGTTCGGTCAGGCCTGCCTTCACAATGAACTCGTTGGCCCGGAACGGTCGCGTGGTGAGCTTGCCCACAATCTCGCCGGTGCGCGAGAAGTTCTGGTCCGGATCGAACTCTGTCTGGGGGATGGTAATCACATCGAGCAAGGTGGTGTCGGCGATCAGGGTGTTGGCCGGGATGTCCACCCGCGCCCGCACGATCTCAACCTCTGGCACTTCGGTGGGGAGGGCCGGGGTTGGCTGCGCTACCCCGACCAGTCCGCCGCCGCCGGGTTGCTGGAGCAGGAAGAACAGGGCGGCAGCGCCGATGACCAGGATCAGACCAATGATGAGAATGACAATGACACCACGCTGCATACAAGGGTATCCTTCCTTTCAGGGGGCTTCGCCCGCGCGTTGCCGGGATGGGCAAGGATGTTCCCGGGAGGGCGGCGCTCTGCTGGACCCTCCCGCCCGGGCGCAGGCGTGCTGCTGGGAGAGACTCCCTTTCCCTGACCTGCCCGCCGGGCGGGACCGACGCAGACTCGGCGAATTATAGCATACGCCCGTGGATTGCTGCGCCGCGCGCCAACGCGACGCAATGGGGTTTTCCCTGGCGGGCCGCGCCCTCTTGCACCCGCCCGCGGGGGGGCCAGGGAAACCTGGTTTCCCCGGCCCCCTTCGTTGGGAGGTGGGTCCAGCCTCAATACTTTGCAAATTAAGGTGACTATCCCCTCCCCAGCGCTCCCCCGCTGGGTGAGGGAGGCCGGCTCCTCCCCCCAGGGGGGAACGCTGGGGAGGGGGGCTGCGGCGCCACATGCGCTTAGGTGAACGGTTTGGGTCCAGCCTCCCCCCGCCCTGCCAACGGTACCATAGCGGTGAACTATGGCCTGGGCATGGTTCAGATCGGGCGTTCTAGCTTGACCGTTGCCTCCACACTTCCACAGCTCCACACCTCCACAGCTCCACACCTCCACAGAACCAGTCTGGAGAGCTGAGAGCGGTGGATGTAAAGGCTGTAGATTGTTACGTGAGTTTGAACCATGGCTTAGCGCGCCACCAGCGGCAGGTACAGTTCGTTAAGCGGGGGGATTTCCGGTGTCGGATTGGTCACCGTGAAGTTGATCACCCAGGGCTGGTTGGGCGCGGGCTGGGCGTTCTGTTCCTCGCCGCGGTTGTTGGCCTCGCCGGCCGGGCCCTCGTTGACGTAGTTCCACGGGTCAATCAACACCGCCACGGCGTAGTGGCCCGGCTGGCGGAACAACTCGCGCACGTCCTCAAGCGGCACGCCGACCACGCCGCCGTTCTGGATCAACTGGCCCTGCTCGTCGCGCACCCGCGTCCAGCGTTGCGGGTTGCCGGTCGGGTCCGTCCCGGTGCGCAGAATCATCCGCGCGCCCGACGCCATCTGATACTTGAGGACCTGGTACATAGCCACCACGCAGTCGGGGAAGGTCATATCGGTCATAGGCACCGCGGGGATGTTGCTGGCGTTAAGCACCGGCGGCGGCTGCCCCACGTCGGTGCGCTGCACGCACAGCCCGACCCAGAAGCCGGTGTTGTCCGCCGGGCCGGATGAAGCCGGGATCGTGTGCTCAATGCCCTGAGTGTTCAGATTCTGAATGCGCACGCTGAAGGCCGTCAGGCTGCCGCTCTCGCCCACCGTGGCCGCCAGATCCTGCAAGCGGATGTCGGGCGTGCCGGTGGGCAGGATCTTCTCCAGCGCCACGCGGAACAGGCGCGGAGTGTCGCTGGCGCCGCCGGCCCCCGGCTGAGCCGCCTGGTCGCCGCTCAGGCCGTTTTGCAGGAAGCGCGCCCGGTACTGCAGACAGGTGGCGATCACGTTGGTGTCGCGCAGCGAGAACACATTCTCGCCGCTGGCGCGGCTGTAAAAGTTGGTGCTGGAATCACCGTCAATGATGGTCCACTGCGCGTTCGCGGGGAACACCGACTCATCGGGGCAGTTCGGGTTCGCGCCGTTGACGGTCCGGAACTGGAGCACCACGTCGGCATTGGGGTTGTTCTGGCGGGGCACCTCGGCGTACCAGCGGATGGAG
>DAOTYR010000034.1:0-2590 GCA_034434655.1 Chloroflexaceae bacterium | reverse complement strand
GCCCGACACGCTCATCAGCCGTAGCCCGCGGTCGGTGGTGAGTTGCGACATTTCGACGCCGAAGACATGCGGGACGGCATTGCCGGGCTGGCGGAGCAGCGGCAGGTAGATCCGCGCCGGGTCCTGGGCGCGCAGGGATAGGGCGGGGATGCTGATGAACAGTCCGGCGAGCAGGAGGGCTGCGATACGCAAGGAATGCTGGCGCATAGGGCTGGCTCAAGGGATGGGGTTGAGGTCGAGGCCGTTACAAATAAGGCTCTGCGCGCGGCATGCCCCCCTCCCAACCTCCCCCGCTGGGGGGAGGAGTCGGTTGCCCTCCCTCAACGGGTGGGGGGGCGCAGAGTGGATGTGAAACCCGGTCGCCCCGTGCTGCCCCCCTCCCGGCCTCCCCCCGCTGGGGGGAGGAGTCGGGTGCCCTCCGTCAACGGGTGGCGGTGCAGAGTTGATGTGAAACCCGGTCGCCGCGTGCTGCCCCCCTCCTAACCTCCCCCCGCTGGGGGGAGGAGTAGGATGCCTTCCCTCAGCGGGGTGGGGTGGGGGCGCAGAGCTAACGTGAACATGGGGGAACCTGGTTCCCCCACGCCCCCGCCCCCGGGAAGGTGAGGGCGCAGCCCTTGCGCAGGGGTATGGGAAACCCGCTTTCCCCATACCCCCGCCCGCGGGAGGGTCTGGGAGGGCGCAGGCCTCCCAGGAACAACCTGATTTTCATCCCGTCGGTGTGCGGCGCAGCGGCATGGACGGCTGATGTGCAAGCGTATTGGAGCTAGAGGCATGGTTTCGGCGCGCGGCGCCTTGTGCGCACCGGCGTGGCAGGAGGCGCGGAGGGCGCAGCTCTGCGCGATCCGGTTGTTCCGCCCGCGGGGGCAGACGCTTGCTGTTTTCGCCACTGCGCGCGTCCTCTCACACGCGGCCTTCTGCTCGCTGGCGCTCGTACCAGGCGATGGTCCGCCGCAGGCCCTCTTCAAAGGGCGTGTGGGCTACGAAGCCAAAACGTTCTCTGGCCCGGCTCGTGTCGAGTTTGCGCCGGGGTTGCCCATTAGGCTTGCTGGTGTCCCAGACGATCCGCCCGTTGAAGCCGGTCAGCCGGGCCACTAGTTCGGTCAGTTCGCGGATGCTGATCTCGTAGGCGCTGCCCAGGTTCACCGGGTCGCTGCTGTTGTAGCGCTCCGCCGCCAGTAGAATGCCCTCGGCGGCATCCTCGACGTAGAGGAACTCGCGCGTGGGCGAGCCGTCGCCCCAGGCGACAATCTCACCGGCGCCGCTCTCGCGCGCCTCGACGCACTTGCGGATGAGCGCCGGAATGACGTGGGAGGTGCGCAGATCGAAGTTGTCGCGGGGACCGTAAAGGTTGACCGGCAGGAGGAAGATGGAGTTGTAGCCGTACTGCTTGCGGTAACTCTGGCTCTGCACCAGCAGCATCTTCTTGGCCATGCCGTAGGGCGCGTTGGTCTCTTCAGGATAGCCGTTCCAGAGGTCTTCTTCCTTGAACGGCACGGGCGTGTGCCTGGGGTAGGCGCACACGGTGCCCAGGGCCACGAACTTGGCGACCCCGGCCAGCCAGCTCTCGTGGAGCAACTGCAAACCCATCAGCAGGTTGTCGTAGAAGAACTCGGCCGGGTGCTCGCGATTCGCTCCGATCCCGCCGACCCGGGCTGCCAGGTGGATCACCAGATCGGGGCGCGCGTCGGCCAGCAACTGGCGGATGGCCTCGCGCTCGCGCAGATCATACTCTCGTGAACGGGGCGCCACAATGCTGGCGGGCGCCAGTTCGCGCAGCCGCTCCACTACGAAGCCGCCAAGGAAGCCCGCGCCACCGGTCACCACTACCCGCCGCCTGGACCAGAAGGCGCGCCGGTCGGACCATAGGGTGCTGTCTGTCATGGGTGTTCTCTCTCTGTGCGTCGAGCGAAACGAAAGGGATCGTTCGGGAGGGGCGCAGGCCCTCCACTCCTGCCCACTGGAAGGAGACCGCGTAACTCCTGGTATTTTACCGCATTTCTCAGATACGTTGACCATCGTTCGCGTCTGCCGCACTGCTACACCCTCTCGCAGGCTGTATGGTCTTTGAGCAATGCATCCGGTATGTCGGGCTGGCCGTGGGGCTAAAGCCCTCGGCTAGGCAAGGCGAAGCCCGCCTGCGCGGGCGATAGCGGACGCAGAGTACAGCTGCTGGAAAACTCCGCGCTTTCGGCGTCTCGGCGGTGCGTTTTTGCAGGGAAGTCACTTCTTCCTTGGTGCTGGTTTCAACTCCAGTATCGTTCGAGCGTTTTTCTTTCTCACGTCGATCACTTCGACGCGGGCGTTATTGCCTTCCTGGTAGCGTGACGTATCGTTCCCGGCGATTGTCTCGGCGCGCATAACTCCGACCACCTGATCCGCATCGAAATCGTACACCTGAATCATCACAGCATCTTCGCCAACCTCCAGCACTTTTCCGACGAACACCTCTCCCTTTTGGGGAATCTTCTGGTGAATCGATGACTCCCTGGACGATTTGGATTGCTCTGGCGACCGGACGGAACCGGTTGATGTGCGAGCAGCATCGTCCTGGAGGGCGGATGGCGCAACCGCCAGCGCAACGTCGAGACCC
>DAOTYR010000033.1:0-8713 GCA_034434655.1 Chloroflexaceae bacterium | reverse complement strand
TTTAGAGTTCGGTACCGTGCTGCTAACGTGAACATAGGCTGCGGAGCAGGGGTGTGGGGGTATCGGGTTTCCCCCCGCCCCTGCCCCGCAGAGGGATGCGGAAACCGGGTTTCCCCATCCCCCCACCCGGTGGGAGGGTCTGGGTGGGCGTAGCCCTCCCAGGAACAGTCGTATGTTCATCCCGTCGGGGTGCGGCGCGAGCCGCATGGACGGCTGAGGTGACCATCGTGCGCAGGGTTCAGCCCCCCTCCCAGCCTCCCCCCGCTGGGGGGAGGCGCCGGGTGCCCGCCCCCGGTGGGGGAGGGTCAGGGCGGGGGCCGGCGCCGTGCCCGCGGCGCCGTGGCGCGAGCGTCCCGCCCGCGCTCCCAGGCCATGGTCATCGCGGCGTGGTGGGCCCTGCGCATGACCGTCTCACGTGACCATGGGGGAACCAGGTTTCCCCATAGCCCCGCCCGCGGGCGGGTTTGCGGGGCGCAGCCCTCGATCAGGGGATCTGGGGAAACCGGATTTCCCCACGCCCCCGCCCGCGGGAGGGTGTGAGCGGCCCACGCCCACGCCAATGAGTAGGGGTCTGGGGAAACCCGGTTTCCCCAGACCCTCACCCCGTGGGGGGCAAAGCCCTCCCGGGAAGGCATAGCCCTCGAAAGAAGCAAGCGGATACCCCGGATATCCGGACAGGCGCTAATCAATGCGCCGCTCGGTAAAATCGCTGCCGTCGAAGGAAAGCAGTCGCTTCTTGTCGTCGATCACCGTTTCGAGGTGGACGGGGCGGGTCCAGATCTTATGCAGGTTGCGCATCGTATCGCGCGCATAGTCCATTTTCAAATCCACGCCTTCGTGGCGGTGGCGCAGATACAACTCGCCGCGGTTGTTATAGTTGCCGTCCTCAACGTAGATGAACGGCTGGCCGAAGTTGGTGAGGCGGAAGAGCAACTTTTCCTTGATCTCCTTGAACTCGCGCGAGGCGATCTCGTAGAGATCGGTATCGCGATTGTAGCGATAGGTGAAGAGCTTGTTCTCCAGCACAAACTCGGGTGTCAGAAACTCGTCGATGAAGGTGACATCGTTGTAGAGCCGGCGGACCTCGAAGATCTTCTGGCGCCCCAGGCCGAGTTGCCGGTCCCAGGCGCGTTTGGCGGTGATGTCGTCGCACTCGTCGTACTCTTTGCCGAACTTGCCCTTGTTCCAGCGGTCCTCGATGTCGCGCAGCAACTCCAGGCCGAGTTTGTAGGGATTGAGCCGCCCGCCGCCGGTGGCGACGACGCCGGAGTGCAGGTCGGCGAAGGAGACGATCTCGGCGGCCGAGGCGACCTTCTGGGTCATGATCGTCGAGTGCCAGTAGGAGGCCCAGCCCTCGTTGAGGATCTTGGTCATGCCCTGGGGGGCGAAGTAGTAGGCCTCATCGCGCACGATCTCGAGCACGGTGTGCTGCCAGCGCTCCAGGGGCGCGTAATTCATCAGGAACAGCAGCACGTCCTTCTGAGGATTTTCGGGGAAGCGGCGTTGTTTGGCGCGCTCGGCTTCCAGTTTCTGGCGCTGGGCTTCGAGATACTCCGGCGGATTGATAAACTCGCGCATGTACTCGCGCTCCACCTTCAACCCTTCGACCACTTCCGGGTCTTCCTCGCCGACGAGGGGCCTGGGGCTCTGAGCCTCGGGCCGGCGAATGTAGGGCGAGTGGTAGTCGATCAGGTTCTCCAGCGAGAGACAGGTGTCAATGAAATCCTCAACCGTGTCATAGCCGATGCGGTCAATGATCCGCTGGATGCGCGTGGCGTGGTTGGCCATTGTATCGAGCATCTTGCGGTTGGTGTGGGCGAACCACATATTGTGCTTGAAGAAGTCCACGTGCCCGGTAACATGAGCCATGACCATCTTCTGGGTCACGTCTTCGTTGCCTTCGAGCAGGTAGGCGTAGGAGGGGTTGGTATTGATGACCATCTCGTAGATGGTGCTGCCGGCCCAGACGTGCCCTTTGAGCAGTTGATCGAACTCCATCCCGAAGCGCCAGTGGGGGTAGCGCGTCGGAAAGCCGCCGAAGGCGGCGGTTTCGTAGAGGGTGCGGTAATCCAGCACCTCATAGATAATGGGGAAGAAGTCGAGGCCGTAGTCGCGGGCGATGCGTTCGATCTCCTCGCGGGCGGCTTCAAGTTGGGGAGGAAGGCGTGTGCTTTTCATAGTCTCTCCTACCAGGAAACGCGGAGGGCGGCGCGAAAGATGACGCTATGCGCGAAGAGGCTCAGCAGAACCAGGGCCGCCAGGCTGCCGCGCCGGTCGTATTGTTCCATGATACCATCAGCGAGCGTCGCCGCAATGAGGATGTGGCTGAAGAGCCACACGCGCTCGATCTCGCGGTAGAACAGGCCGGAGAAGAGCATCCCCAGCAGCAGGGCCAGGAGGCCGAGGCCCAGGGCGTCGGCGGGGCGGGCCACGCCAGCGCGGGTCCGCGCAATCTGCGCCAGCCCGTCGCGTCCAAGGCGATAGACGAGCCACGGCCCCAGGAACCAGGCATAGGCCACGCTGTTGACCGCCAGAAAGAAGAGGTAGCTCGACAGGCCCAGCGGCGAGACGCGCGCCGCGACGTCCAGACGGTTGTTGGCCACCCCGCTGAAGAACGCCGCCAGGCTATTGTAACCGGTGGCGAGCCACAGTGCGCCGAGCGGCAGCAGCACGGCGCCGGCGAGCACTCCGCCGATTGCCGCCCAGCGCAGCGCATCGCCGGGCCGGCGCGGGCCGAGCGCCAGCCGGCGCGCCACCAACGCCGCCACTACCAGGGCAAGCATGAGCGTGGTAAAGCTGAAGAGCAGCCCGAGGGCGATCCAGGTGCCCGTGGCGAGGGCGGCGAGGAGTTGCGGCGCCAGCGGCCCGCCCGGTTGATCGAGGATCACCAGGGCGCGGTAGAGGCCGTAGATCGCCCATGCCAGCACCGTGGCATAGAGCGCGTCCATCGAGGTGGCGCCGTAGATCATAAAGGCCGGCAACAGCGGGTAGATCGCCGCGGCCAGGATCGCGGCCCGCTGGCCGGCCAGGGCCGCCGTCAGCCGGTAGGTCGGCCAGACGCCCAGGGCTGACAGGGCGATCACCACCCAGGTCGCCGGCTCGGGTCCCGGGCCGAAAAGGCGCTCAACGCCCCAGAGGAACAGCGTGCTGCCGGGCGGGTGGGTCTTGTTGTGCAGCACCAGGTCGGGCATACTGGCCACGTAGCCCCGCAAGAAGCCGGGCGGATCGGCGCCGACGCGGGGCACATCGTGGATGTAGTTGCCGGACTGCTCGGCGAAGTGCTGGAACAAGGACGGGTACCCGCGCAGGCCGACTTTGAGCGTAGCCGGGAGCAGGGCGGCGGCCAGGGCCGTGATGGCGATGACCAGCCACGGCGCGGGCGGGTCGGGGGCGCGCAGCCAGGAGAGGATAGCGGCGGCGAAGGCGCCGAAGAGGGCCGCCGCGGGGAGCGCGCCCCAGCCGAAGGCGCTACCGGCGCGGGCCATCAGGGGGAAGGGCCAGAGGTAGCCCTCGCGGTGGGCCAGCGTGTACCAGCCCAGGCTCATCAGGCCCATGACGAGCAGGACCCCCAGCACCTCCCGTTGCCAGGGTGCGCGGCGCGGCGCGGCCCACTGGTACGCGGTGAGGGCGCAGAAGATCAGACCGACGGCCACGGCGGTGAATGCGCTCCAGGAGGGCAGATCGGGGGCCAGGCGGATCGCGCCGCCGATCAGCCCCGCGCCGAGGGCCAGGGCCAGGCTTGCAACCAGCAACAGGCTGATGGGTCGAGGCACGGCCAGCCGGCGCAGCACCCCGTAGCCGCCCAGCGCCAGCCCCAGGTTGGCCAGCAGCGCGCCGGGCGGCGGCAAGGCGCCGCCTTCCAGCGGGCGCGCGGCGACCGAACGCAGCCCCACCCCCACGACGCGCCCATTGCCAGAGGGATCCACCGTGGGGCTGAGGAGCGTCACGCAGAGCGGCCCGCCCTGGGGAGCGGGCGGAAGCAGCAGGTGGTAGGCGCGGTGCTCGGGCGCGATTGCCAGGGGCAGGCTCAAGGCGCCGACGCGCACCTCGGCGCGATCGATGGCCTGCCCGGCGCTCCCGGCGGTGACGGCGCTGCCCAGGAGGCGCAGGTCGAGCGCCGCCAGGGGCCGCGCCAGCCCCATCGCCGGCAGGCACACCGTCCCCGCGCCCGTGCTCCAGCGATAGGGCGTGCCCTGAGACTCGCCCTCCAGGGACTGAAAGCCGGCAAAGAGGCCCCGGATACGGTCATCGGCGCGGATGTAGGCCCGGTAGGCGCTGGCGTAGAAGGTTGCGGTGAGGGTGACGGCGAGCAGGCCGAGGAGCAGGGCGGGGGCCAGTTCGCGCCAGAAGGTGACGCGGCGCCCCTGCGAGACGGGCGGCGCGGCGAGGGTGGGCGCAACGTCTTTCAACACCATAGCGCGGTTCCAGGCGACCTGTTCAGGCATCAACGCGACGTTGAGCGGGTCCGGATGCGCCGCGCCCAGGCGGCAAGCACCCATCGGCAATAGGATTACGCGCGACCCCCGGTAGGAGGGCCGCGCGCCACGTGGTCCCGATCCACTGGGGCGAGCCTGGCGGTCAGGGTCGAGGCAGGTCCGAAGCTGGCGGGTGCAGCAACGCAGCTTGACGGGCAGCAGGCGCCGGCTTACGTTGCGGCACCCAACAGGTTTTTTTCGACGTTGCACCGTACCGACTCACATCTGGGGCAACCCATGCGCCTGGAAGCGCGGGCGACCCGCCCTTGTCGTGTCTCCGCGGGCAAGCTGCCTGCGCTCCCAGGGAACATGTGAACACGTGCGGTGCACCGGCCCTGCCACAGTGGGGCCTTACTTGCCTTTACCCAGGAAATCGCGGATCGTATCGTAGATATCGTCACGCTCAGCGATCTCAGAGATCACGATGCGCTCGTCGCCGCCCAGGTACTCTTCCAGATCGTGGGCGAAGCGGCCAGAACCGTAGAGGGAGCGCACCTGGCCGTAGCAGAACAGGTTCACCTTGGGCAGCAACTCTTTCTTGAGCAACTCGATGCACTCGCGGGTATCGCCGCCGCCCCAGTTGTCGCCATCGGAGAAGTGGAAGGGGTAGATGTTCCACTCATCGGCGGGGTAACGTTCATCGATCAGCCGGTTGCAGAGCTTGTAGGCCGAAGAGATCTTCGTACCGCCGCCCTCGCGGATATGGTAGAACGTCTCCTGATCCACCTCCTTGGCCGCCGCGTCGTGGACGATGTAGCGAATATCGATCTCTTTGTACTGCGAGCGGAGCCAGGTTTCGATCCAGAAGGCGGTGATGCGCACCAGTTCCTTCTGCTCGGTGCCCATGGAGCCGGAGACGTCCATCATGTAGATGATCACCGCATTGCTCTCGGGGAGCATGGTCTCCTTCCACGAGCGGTAGCGCATATCGTCGCGAATGGGCACCACGACGGGGTCGCCTTCGTTGTAGTCGCCCGCGGCGATCTGGCGGCGCAGCGCCTCGCGGTAGGTGCGCTTGAAATGGCGCAGCGAGTTGGGGCCGGTGCGGCGAATGCCGCTGTACTTATCCTTCTCGCTGACGATGTTCTTTTTACCCTTGGGCTGGATATTGGGCAGTTGCAACTCTTCGCCCAGAATGGCGGCCAGTTCTTCCAGCGAGACATCCACTTCGAGGACGTGCTGGCCCGGCTCGGAGCCGGCCTGACCCTGGCCGCTCTGGCCATCGCCCTGAGCGATCGGGTCGCCGACATCGCCGTCGCCCTGGCCAACCCCGCCGCCCTGGCGGGCGCCATAGCGAAACTGGGGAATATCAATCTGGGGCACGGGAATGCTGACGAAGCGTTTCCCCTGGCGCCCGATCATCTCCCCCTGCGACATGTACTTGCGCAGGTCCTTCTTAATCTTCCCGCGAACGATCTGGCGAAAGCGCCCCAGGTCGCGGTCAACACGTTTCATGGACATAGGCATCGGCGCACGGTAAGAGCGGTGAGGCGCGCGGCGTAAGGCATCTGGCAGACGAGTAGCCTCGCGCTGACCGGCATGCGCTCGTGCCGTGCGCCTTACGCCAGCCCTCACCCCTCCTAGTAGTTGCTCTTGGTATCCCCACGGGCGAAGATCGAGGCGACGTAGTTCAGCACATCGGTCGCGCTCTGCTCATTGTAGCCGAAGTCGCGGATCAGACGGGCCTTGACCACGTCAATCTTCTCCTGCGTATCCTTATCGATCACGCGCGAGACCAGCGAGGTCAGCTTGATACTATCCTTCTGATCCTCGAAGAGCTTCAGTTCCAGCGCCTTGTGCAGACGCTCATTGGTGCGGTAGTCGAACGTCTTGCCCTCGATGGCCAGCGCGCCGATGTAGTTCATAATCTCGCGCCGGAAGTCGTCCTTGCGGCTCTCGGGGATATCGATCTTCTCCTCGATGCTGCGCATCAGACGCTCATCAGGTTCTTCGTACTGCCCGGTGTAGCGATTGCGCACCTTCTCGCGCTGGGTGTAGGCCTTGATGTTGTCGATATAGTTCCCGCAGAGGCGCTTGATGGCTTCCTCATCGGCGGAGATGGCCCGCTGCACTTCGTTCTTCACGATCTCGGTGTACTCCTCACGCACCACCGAAAGCAGATCGCGATAGCGCTTGCGATCATCTTCGGAATTGATCAGGGCGTGGTTCTTGAGGCCGCTTTCGAGTTCATTGATCACCATGAAGGGATTGATATACCCCTCTTCCTGGTTGGTGACCAGAGCGTTGGAGATCTTATCCTGGATATAGCGGGGCGAAATGCCCTCCATACCCTCGCGCACGGCCTCCTTGCGGAGTTCCTTGATGTTGTCCTCGGTGAAGCCAGGCAGAGTCTTGCCGTTGTAGAGCTTGAGTTTCTGCAGCAGGGTGAGGTTGGGCTTCTTGGGATCTTCGAGGCGGGTGAGCACGGCCCACATCGCGGCCACCTCGAGCGTATGCGGAGCGATATGGACACGCACCTTCTTCCGGTTGAAGTCGCGCTCGTAGATCTTGACCTCATCGCGCAGGCGGGTGACGTAGGGGATATCGATCCGCACGGTCCGGTCCTTAAGGGCCTCCATGAACTCATTGTTCTCGAGGCGGCGGTACTCCGGCTCGTTGGTGTGGCCGATGATCACCTCGTCAATGTCGGTCTGCGCGAACTTCTTCGACTTGATGCGGTGCTCCTGAGAGGCGCCGAGCAGGTCGTAGAGGAAGGCCACATCGAGTTTGAGCATCTCGACGAACTCGATGATCCCACGGTTGGCGATGTTGAACTCGCCATCGAAGTTGAAGGCGCGGGGATCGGAGTCGGAGCCATAGATGGCGATCTTACGATAGTTGATATCGCCGGTCAACTCGGTGGAGTCCTGGTTCTTCTCGTCCTTGGGCTGGAAGGTGCCGATGCCCACGCGGTCCTGCTCGCTAAAGACCAGCCGGCGCACGCGCACATGGCGCATGACCTTCGCCCAGTCGCCGTCGTAGCGGCGCATCAACTCGCGGAAGTGGAAGCGGCACACGGGGCAGAGATCGCCCTCGATGCGCACATGCTCGTCCGGCGGGCGACCCTCGTTGATCTCGTTGAGGAAGCGCTCGCGGTACTCGGCGGGGATCAGGTGCAGGGGCTCCTCGTGCATCGGGCACTTTTCCCACTCCGACTCGGGCACCTGGCGCCAGTCGAAGGTGGCATGGTTCTCGATTGTGCCGAGGTACCAGTCGTAGGTAAAGAGGGCGCCATCTTCGGTCTTCGAGTAGTGCTCGAGCCCCTTTTTGAGCCGGCGCACGATGGTCGACTTCGACGAGCCGACCGGACCGTGGAGGAGCAGCACACGTTTTTCGGTGCCGTAGCCCTTGGCCGCGCCCTTGAAAAAGTTCACCAGGCGCATCAGGGGGATCTCCAGCCCGAAGATCGCGTCATCGCCATCGAAGCTGGCGTCGGCGAAGAACTTGTAGCGGATCAGCCGTTTCTTGGCATCAATAAACTCCTCCGTACCATACGACATGATCATGTCGTAGATACGCTGGAAGGCGTTGCGCGTCACCTTCGGGTTACGCGCAACCATGTCCAGGTAATCCGCAAACGTTCCGCGCCAGTTGAGCTGCTGGAACTGCTCGCGGTCCTGGATCTCGCTGAGAAGTTGCATCAGCGAGGCGCCGGTAACTTTGGTCATGGACACTTTCCTCCTGCTGCGGGACATTGCCTGGCCGGGAGCGATGCTAGCGGAACAGGCAAATGAACCGCCACGCGGCGCGCGCCGTACGTCTGGCGTTCCATCGGGCGCTGGCCAGCGGGCAGTGTTGCTAATGTGCAGGTGTGCGATCTCAAGCTGTGGTGGTTTCGTGTGGGCCGCGTATAGCGGTTGCCAGAGGCGACGCCAGAACTGCCTCTCCCCTTGCGACCACTATACAGCTTTGGATCTCTGGGAGTCTTCGTGAGGAGTGCCTGATTGATCAGGTGCCTGCATTATAACAACGCAATGGATGTGCGTCAAGGATTTTATGTCGCGTTGGACTGCTCCAGGGCTTCGCCTATGTTGGCACGAATAAAGCAGGTTCTGGGCAAGTCGTGCGGCGCCGCAGCTCCCCTCCCAGCCTCCCCCCGCTGGGCTTTCACGTATAGAGTTTTTGGGGCGTTTCGGGTCAGGTGTCAAGGGTTTTGAAGGCGGGCCGACCTTCTGCTACGATACGGGTAGCACAACCTCAATCGTAGGACAGGAGGCACGCATGACCCGCCTACCAGG
>DAOTYR010000032.1:0-2160 GCA_034434655.1 Chloroflexaceae bacterium | reverse complement strand
GCGGCCCACCGCGGCTGTGCGCCCGACGCGCGCGCCCCTCGGCCCGACCAATACACCGGCGCCGCTCATTCCCATTGGCACCAACACCGCAGCGCCGGTCACTACCCCCGGCGTCACGACCGACGTCTTCTTCCGCCTGGCGAGCGACTGGGGCAGCGCCTACCCTGGTCAGCAGGTCAATTTCACCCTGGTGGTGCGCAACACCCGCCCACCCGTCGCCGATGGGTCCAGTACGCTGCGTAACATCACGGTGCGGAGCGCCTTGCCCACCAACCTGGAGGTGCTCGGAGCGCGGGCCGATCGCGGTGTTGATCCCACTGTCAGCGGCAATGACGTGACCTATACCCTCGACCAGCTCCAGCCTGGCGAAGGGGTCGAAATAACCATCCCCACCCGCATCAGGCCCGATGTCACGGCAGGCACCCTGATCGTCGTCCAGGGCCAGTTGTTCTACGCTGGCCTCGCGCCGGCCCCGCTCTTCTCGAACATCGTCTCGGTGCAGGTCGTGGGCGCGGCTCAGCCGCCGACGGCGCCGATCGCGCAACAGGTGACGCCCACCGCCGCGCCCTACCCGCCGCCGCGCAGCCCGACGGCGGCCCGCACCGCGACCAGCGGCCCGACGGCGACCAGCGCCCCGACGGCCACGCCGTTGCCGACCATCGCCTCGGCGTCCGCGCCGCCGCCCGCGCCGCCGCCCGCGCCGCTGCCCGAAACCAGCGCGGGTGTGCCGCTCCTCGGTGTCATGCTCCTCGGCGGTACGCTCCTCACGCGCACCATTCGCCTGCACCGGGCCAGGAGCCGGCTGTAAAGCGAGGAGCGAGAGCAGAGGAGTGAGGAGTGAGAGGGGGGCTGCCGGGTGGCCCCACAGTCTTCGGCAAGCAGGGGCGCGGGGAAACCAGGTTTCCCCGCATTCTTGCCCTTACCCCCTTCGCGCGCAGGTGGCGTGGGGCCACCGGGTGGCCCCACAGTCTTCGGTAAGCAGGGGCGCGGGGAAACCTGGTTTCCCCACATTCTTCAAGGGGACACGGCGCAGCCGCACGGGGAAACTACCGCGTCTGGCGCGTGGAGAGGCGCCCCGGCTGCCAGCCATCAAGCGCCAGCCAGAGCATCATCGCAACCAGGAGCCAGTGGATTTGCTCGCGCACAATCACCAGCACGGCCACGATCTGGCGCGAGACCGGCAGCGCCTCATACAACCGCTGGAGGCCAATCGCCGGCGCGGCGCGGAGTTGTTCCAGGATGGCGATAAAGCCCAGTTCGGCGCTGAGTGAGCCGATGACCTGCCAGGCCACGGCGAGAGAAAGGCCGACTGCCACGGCGGTCAGGATCAGCACGAGCGTGCTGTACCAGAGCTGTGGGCGCGGGCGCTGCAGCGTCTCGGCCCACAAGGTTCGGTCTGGGATCAGCCCCAGCAGGCATGCCGTAACTTCCGGCGGGGCTTCCCAGCGCAATTCCTGACGCAAGACCCGATCAAGGGCGTCATCCGGGCCACGCGCGGTTGGTTCCAGAGGGTCACGCATCGTCTTATACCACCGCCTCACATCGCATTATCTTCCGGCTGCTCCCGCCAGCAGGCGCAGCGGCACGGGGCCGGGAAACTGGTCCCGGCGGTCCTCGCGGCGAGGCGGCGCTACCGCGCGCGTGGCCGGAGGGTGCTCCTGGGTCTCCAGGATGGCCGCCAGGCGCTCCTTTCCGCGCCGGATGTGGCTCTTCACTGTGTTCAGCGGAATATCGAGGATCTCCGCGATGTCGGTGTACTTCAGATCCTCGAAGTAGTACAACGTCAGCACCAGCCGGTAGTGCTCCTCAAGTTGCCCGAGCGCCTGACGCACCTGATCACGGAGTTCACGGGTGTCGAGGGCCTCGGCGGGATTGGCCCAGCGGTCGTCGTCGGCGATACTGGCGATCTGGTCGGTTTCTTCATCTTTGGACGCCGAAGCAGCGATGGGCACCTGGCGCCCGCGCCGGCGCAACTCATCACGGCACAGATTGACCACCAGCCGGTACAGCCAGGTCGTAAAACGGCTCTCGCCATTGTATTGCGGCAACGCGCGAAACAGCCTGATAAACGCCTCCTGGGTCAGGTCGGCGGCGTCTTCGGGGTTCTTCAGCACGCTCATCGCAATGCTGTAGACATAATGCTGCTGGCCCAGGACAATC
>DAOTYR010000031.1:0-2215 GCA_034434655.1 Chloroflexaceae bacterium | reverse complement strand
ACCGGGTGGGGGGATGGGGAAACCCGGTTTCCCCATCCCCCCGGCGGGGCGGGGTCGTGGGAAAACCCGGTTTCCCCACCCCCCTCGCCGAGGGCGTATGTTCACGTTAGGCAGGAGCGTGGGGAAGCCCGATCTCCCTGGGACTGCCTCGCCACGAATAATTTTACGCGCCCGCGGGCGTCAGGGGGCGCCCGGAGCGGCGCGCAGCGCGCGCATCGTCGCTGCTGAGCGGCTGTTCGCCGGCGAAATAGAGTGTATCGCTGGGAATGTCATAGCGGTAGCGGCGCCGGCGCCAGTCCCCGTGGGTATCGCGATAGACCAGCGTCACGCGCCAGAGGGGGGCGACCGGGTCGTAGACCTCCTCGGTGATGAAAACCGGCTGATCCGGCTCGAAGACACCCCGCAGCCGCTCGTGGCACGCTTCCAACGCGGCGGTGTCGGGGGAAGCGCTGACGGTCATAGTGTTGCTCCTGCCAGGATCGGCCTCTTCAATGACGGGACGTGCGCGGTGGCGGGATGCGGGGAGGCTGCGCCGCCCCGGTATTCCCCCGCTTCCTCGCCCGCGGCGGCCAGGCGGTCCCACCCCTTCCCGTCGAAAAGCAACCGCGCACCTCATGTTAATGAGGAGCCTGTTCATTTTCATTATACCATTTGGCCAGGGGGGTAGGACAACCCTCAGAGCCTGTGCAATTTCTATGGGGCAAGCCCCAAACCCGGATTGTTTGAGTGGTTCTGACGGCGTGGCCGCCAGAACCACCATCCGTGGGGCCGCGACACCACCCCACGCTCCGCCGCGAGAGATGGGCGGTGCTCACCCTCTATGTACGCGGTGGCGGGATGCGGGGCGGCTGTGCCGCCCCGGTATTCCCCCGCTTCCCCGCCCGCGGCGACCAGGCGGCCGGGCGAACCGCCGGCCGCGCCCCTGCCGGGAGGCGACCACGCGCCTCCTGTCACATAGGACTCTGGTACCGGAAGGACTATAGCCGGATAGGACCATGGTCCTATAGCCATGGTTTCACGCGCTATGGTAAAAAATTGGTTAAAAGGAGGCAAACAAGGGATGCTTATGGTGCGTGAACTGATCGAGCCGACCATGGACGTGATGGATACGCACGTACTGCGCGAGTTCCTGGACATGGTCGGTCCAGACGGACCCGCCCTGTTGCGCAGTATTGTTGAAACCTACGCGATCGAGACGCCACCGCTGCTCGCGGCGCTGGGTCTGGCGCTCCAACGTGGCGACCCGCGCGCGGTTTCCCGGCTGGCCCACCGGCTGCAGGGAAGCTGCCTGAGCATCGGCGCCAGCGCCCTGGCGGCGCGCTGTGCCGAGCTTGAAGAGGCCTGTATGCGGGGCCTGCCCCTCTCATCCGATCTCTACCTCGCGCTCGAGGAGCAGTTTGCCGCCACCACGGCGGCGCTCCGCGCCTTCGTCGCCGATCTGCCCTGAGTCTGTCGCCGATGCGCGGCGCGGGGAACCCGGAGTTCCCCGCGCCGCTGCCAGAGGGAAGGGCGCAGCCCTCCACCCGTAACGCTTCACACCCGGGGTCATCCACGCGCCTGGGAGCGAGGGCATCCCGCCCGCGTCGCGTCTACGCAGGCAAACTGCCCGCGCTTCTGGGAGACATGCGAACACGTACCTCCATGCCTCCCCCGAATGGGCACGCAACGCGCTCGTGCAGCGCAAGCATATCTGAGGTGACCATCGTTCGCCGGGTTCAGCCCCCCTCCCAGCCTCCCCCCGCTGGGGGGAGGAGCAGGGTGCCCGCCCCCAGTGGGGGAGGGTCAGGGCGGGGGCCGGCGCCGTGCCCGCGGCGCCGTGGCGCGGGCGGGACGCCCGCGCTCCCAGGGCATGGTCATCGCGGCGTGGTGCGCCATGCGCATGACCGTCTCACGTGAACATATACCCTCGGCGAGGGGGGGTGGGGAAACCGGGTTTCCCCACCCCCCACCCGCGGGAGGGTTGGGGAGGGCTACGCCCTCCCAGGAACAACCGTATGTTCATTGCGGCGTTGTGCGGCGGAGCCGCATGGAGGGCTGGAGTAAAAAAGACTGCGGAGGGGTCTGTGACCCCTCCGCAGTCCATTGCCAGGAGCGTGTGCGCTCACACCTCCATCACCATGGGCAGCACCATGGGGCGCCGCTTCGTCTCGCGGTAGAGAAACTCGCTCACCACGTCCTTGATCTTCCGGTTGATGAAACTCGCGTCCACGCCCGC
>DAOTYR010000030.1:0-5662 GCA_034434655.1 Chloroflexaceae bacterium | reverse complement strand
GGGTTTCCCCATCCCCCCACCGGGTGGGAGGGTCTGGGGGGGCGCAACCCCTGCCTGGAGGCGGGCCGGCGTCTCCCGCCCGGAGGTTCCCGGGGCGCACCCCTCCTGACGTGAACATAGGCTGCTCACCTCCGCGCATGCGGCGCCGCAGCCCCCCCCCCAACCTCCCCCCGCTGGGGGGAGGCGCCGGACTCCCTCCCCCCAGCGGGGGGAGGGCGGGGGAGGGGGGCCGTCACCTTCGTTGCAACGGATTGCCGCTTGAGCAGGGGCATGGGGAAACCGGGTTTCCCCATGCCCCCACCCGCGGGAGGGTGTGGGAGGGCTGCGCCCTCCCAGGAACAACCGTATGTGCATTGCGGCGTGGTGCGGCGCAGCCGCATAGATGGCTAACGTGAACATAGGCTCTCGAAGAGGGGTCTGGGGAAACCGGGTTTCCCCATCCCCCCGCCCGCGGGAGGGTGTGGGAGGGCTGCGCCCTCCCAGGAACAACCTGTTTTCCTTCCCCTTGTGCGGGCGCAGGGTCGCTCCAGATGGGCGGTGAGGAGCGGGGAAACCAGCTTTCCCCACGCTCCTCCGGACAGGTGCGGGACAGGGGATGGGCGGGGAGGCCGCGCCTCGCCGCGTCTCTCCAGGCGGCACACCCGGCGCGCGCCCCGTCTTACACCTACACCGAATGGGCGGCGTCAATCTCGCGAGCCCGGTCCAGAATGGCCTTCAACTGATCGATCTGGCGGATCGGCCGGGGGTTGAGATCGAGGCGTTTGCGCTTGAGCAAGCCCATGCCGAGCGGCGCCATTTTCAGCGCGTCGAGGGGACGGTGGGTGAGATAGTAGCGCGTGATCAGCCCCAGTTCGAAGCTGCGCCCGTAGTTCTCCACGTGATCGACAAAGTTCTGCGCGAAACCGGGCGCTTTGGGGGCGCTGGTCTGGGCGCTGTAGCCGGCCTTGATCGCCATGCGCTTCAGGGTATACATCACATCGGTGATGCGGATCTCCTGAGGACAACGTTCCATGCAGTAGTAGCACGACACGCAGTACCAGGGCGTATTGCTGCGAAGCACGGCATCACGCATCCCGGCGGCGATCATGGCAAAAAGCGCCCGCGGGGTATGATCCATATCTGGCCCGGAGGGGCATGAACCTCCACACGTGCCACATTGCAGACATGCCTCAAGGCGGGGATCGACTGGAGCTTCGGCAACAACTTCGCGGAAAAAGTCAGAGGTGCGCGACAGGGATGCGGATGTCGCCATGAACGCCTCCTCACTGAGTATGCCCGATTCGCCTTTGAAACGGAGTTCAAGGCAAACGGCGCCATGCGCCTGCCCACGCGCGGATGCTGGCTCCTGAGCGGGCCACGACCAGCGTCTGGACAGACCTGATAAGGCTGGCTGCACGACGCAGCGCGACGATGAGCTAATCTCAAATCCTTCGGCGGATGTAGCGCCGAAAGTTACTATATGTGAAGAATGGATATGGGTTGCAAGGAATATAGCACGTTCCGATATAGGAACCAGGGATGGATTGATAACGTAGCGCAACGTTCTATTAACTAACAGGACGTACACGGTGGAGGGGATGCGGGGAGGCGATGCCTCTCCGCATCTCCCCTTTCCTGCCCGCGGCGGCCAGGCAGCCCGGCGAAACGAGAAACGCATGGCATGGTTCGTGGAGGGCCTGCGGCCCTCCACCTCTCTTCGCCGGAAGGCGACCGCCTACGTCCTGTTACCTGACCATTGGGGGATGGGGGGTGAGGTCCAACCGCCGCGCCTGGAACTCGGCGGCCTGGTGCATGAAGGCTTCGAGGCGCGTGGTGAGATTGGTGCCGCCCTGGGCATCAAAGGCGATATCGAGCCAGGGGAGCTGATCGAGGTCCTGGCGGAGCCTTGGGGCGATGGCCGCGGTGATGATCCCCGGCATGCACGAGAAGGGCATAACGTTGATCACCCCGCACACCCCGTGCCGGGCCAGTTCCACCGTCTTGCCGATGGACAGCAGGCACTCGTTGCCGAGGTCGGTTGAGTAGTACGGCTCGACATAGCGCATCAGCCGGGCGACGGGGGTCTCGTAGGGATGGTCGAGCAGATGGGCCAGCGGGCGCGCCAGGCGGCGTTCGAGCGCGCGCTGGTAGCGGTCAACCAGGGCCATCCGGGCGCGGGCCAGGGGTTGCCCGCGCACGCGGCAGGTGTCGTCGAAGCGCCAGTTGGCGTAGTAGAGCCATTCGATGATCGGGGCCAGGTCAACCTCGCCGCCCAGAGCCTCGACCCGCCGCACCAGGTCGAGGTTGCCGTAACGGTTGTGGCGCAGGTAGATTTCGCCGACGATGCCGATCAGCGGGCGACGTTCGCGGCGCTCCACCGGCAGTTCCTCGAAGGCCCGCGCGGCCCGTTCCATCACCGCCACCAGTTCCCGCCCCCCGCCGGCCTCGGTGGCCGCCACCACCGCCTCCAGGCAGCCCTGGTAGATCGCGTCGGCGGCGCCCGGCTGGCGTTCGTAGGGCCGGTAGCGGTGCAGCAGCTTCTGCAACAGATCCACCGCCACCGCCCCTTCCCAGATCAGGCGCCGCAGGCGCAGCGGGTTCTTGCCCAGGCCCTGGTAGGCGTCATTGACCGTCGGGCCGGTGATCTCCACCTCTCGCAGACCCAGGCGATCGAGGATGTGCCGCAGCAGGGTGACGTATTGCCCGAAGCGGCAGGAGCCGCTGCTTGTGACCATAAACAGCACCGCCCGCGCCGGGTCGAAACCAGGCTGCCGGGTCAGGCGCACCAGGTCGCCGCTGATCAGCACGCAGGGGGCGCACTCGCGCCCGCCGCACTGGGCCAGCCCGAGCGCCAGCGTCTCATCCGTGGACGGCGGCAGCATCACTGCCGGCTGCCCTTCGGCGCGGAAGGCCGCGGCCAGAATGAGGGCATGGTCGCACATGAAGGGGAAGTAATAGGTCTTCGCTGGCGTGGATACGCTCATAGGCCCTTCCTCATACGCAGGCTGTCGAAAAACGCCTCGCAGCGGGTGATGATGCCGGCATCCGCGGTGTGCTCGTCGATTTCCAGTTCCAGGAACGGTTTGTCGCCCATGATGCGTTTAAAATAACCGAGCAGGAACGAGTCGGGGCCGCAGCCGAAATTGGTGATCACGATCGCCTGCAGGCGCGGATCGTCGCGAATGAGGCGCCCGGCGGCGAGGATCTCCTGCCCGCCGCGCCAGTACATGTGCGGAAACTCGTCGGACAGATCCACCCTGCGCACCGGCAGGTAATCGAGGGGGATGGGCACGACACCCAGCTTGCGGAGCTTGTAGGGCAGGTCCAGGCACAGGCGCGGGTCATTGGTATTGTACGGATGCCCGACCAGCACCGCCGCCGGACGGCCGGGCGGCAGCGCGGCCAGGGCTGCCTGGCCGCCCTCCTCCAGCGCGGCATAGAACGCTTGCTGCGCCGCGTTGCCCGCCGCGTCGGCGGCCTCGACCGCCGCCCACGAGACGCCAAGCTCTCCGGCCAGGCGCCGCAGGTCGTGGCGCTTGAAGGCCGGATCATGGAAGCGTATGGCGCCGAGGATGGGCCGCGCCTCCCGGCCGTGCAGCGACAGGTGCGCGGCGACCATGTAGGCCGTGGCAGGGATGAAGGGGCAGTAATTGCTCTCGTCCTGGCCCGGCTGGGGGTCCTCGCGACTGACGACCACGGGCACGAAGAGGCGATCCACGTCTTTATCGAGGAGATCAAGCACGTGGCCGAAGGCCAGTTTGACGGGGAAGCAGGTCTCGGCGGCGGCGTGCTCGAGGGCGCGACGGGCGAGGGCCGGGTTGGTCGGCTCGGAGAGCACCACATCCATGCCCAGATGGGCGAAGAAGGCCCGCCAGTAGGGGAACATATCGTAGACGATCAGGCTGCGGGGCAGGCCGATGCGCAGCCGGCCGGGCCGGCGCTCCGGCTCGCGGTAGTCGCCCAGCCACAGGCGCTGCCGCTCGGCGAAGTGATCGGGCAGATCGGCTCCGCGGGAACGGGCGCGCCCGGCCTCCTCGAAGCGGTCGCAGAGCGCGCCGTAGAAGATCGGCGGCTCGCTGGCGATGGTCACCCGGTTGACCTCGCAGAGGTTCGGGCAGGCCTGGCAGACGAAGGTGCTGGTGGCGTAGCGTCGGTCGGACAGGTCGAAGCCCCGAAAGCGTGTCGGCGGGGCGGCGCCGTTCGCCTGGCGGGCCAGCTCCTCCTGCGCCAGCAGAGCCGCCCCGATTGCCCCGGTGACATCGTGGTGCGGCGGCACGGTGATCGCCCGCCCGGTGAGGGCCTCGAAGGCCGCCACCACGGCCTGATTGGCCGCTACCCCGCCCTGGAAGAAGATCCGCGCGCCCAGGGGTCGCCCGGCCACCACCCGGTTGAGGTAGTTCTGCGCCACGGCATAGGCCAGCCCGCCGACCAGATCGGCCTGGCCCGCCCCTTGCTGCTGGTGATGCACCAGGTCGGACTCCATGAACACGGTGCAACGCTCCCCCAGGGCGGCGGGTTGCCCGGTGGCGAAGGCCAGCTCGCTGAACTCGCGGCGCACACTGATGCGCAGCCGGTCAGCCTGCTCCTCGAGGAACGAGCCGGTGCCGGCGGCGCAGGCGCTGTTCATGGCAAAGTCCACCACCGCGCCGTGGGCCAGGCGGATGTACTTGCTATCCTGCCCGCCAATCTCGAAGATCGTATCCACCGTGGGATCGAGGGCCAGGGCAGCGCGGGCCTGGGCGGCGATCTCGTTGCGCACCACATCGGCGCCGACGAAATCGGCGGTCAGGTAGCGCCCCGAGCCGGTCGTCCCCACGCCGCGCACCTCGACCCGGTCGCCCACCTCGTCCCACAACTCGCCCAACCCCTGGCGCACCGCCTCCAGCGGCCGCCCGGCGGTCAGCAGGTAACGCCGGGCGACCACCTGGCCGCTGGCCTCGACCAGCACCAGGTTGGTGCTGATGGAACCGACATCGATCCCCAGGTACACCGGGAGGCGACCGGCGAGGGCGCCGGCGCAACCGCTGGGCGTCGCGCCGGACCTGGCGACAACCGGGCGCAGGGGCGGCATGGCGCGCCGCGGGGCCGGAGCCTGCAATGCCGTCTCGAGGCGCTCAAGTTCGGGAAGGCGCGCCATCAGGCCGCGTTCGGCGTCATCGCGGGCGATCAGCGCCGCGCCCAGGGCAGCCATCACCTCGTGGCGCTCGGGCACAATCAATGCGCCGGGGGCCAGCTCCAGCACCGTCTCGAAGGCCCGCACCACGGCCTGGTTGTAGGCCACCCCGCCCTGGAAGAGGATGGGCGGCGTAAAACGCTTGCCCCGCGCCACCACGCTCTTGAAATTGCGCGCCAGCGCCAGGCAGAGCCCGGCCAGAATGTCGGGCAACGGGCGGCCCTGCTGCTGCAGGTGGATCATATCGGACTTGGCGAAGACCGTGCAGCGCCCGGCGATACGGGCCGGGTTGCTCGACTGCAGAGCCAGCCGCGCGAACTCGCCCTCGATGGCGATGCCCAGGCGTTCGGCCTGCTGGTCGAGGAACGAGCCGGTGCCGGCGGCGCAGAGGGAGTTCATGGCAAAATCAACCAGGCGCATCTGCCCTGTCGTCGCGTCCCAGTCGAGGGCGAGGAACTTACTGTCCTGCCCGCCGATCTCGATCACCGAACGCGCCTCGGGGTGCAGCGC
>DAOTYR010000029.1:0-1918 GCA_034434655.1 Chloroflexaceae bacterium | reverse complement strand
GTTGAGCAACTCCGCGCCATGTCGTATGATATGCGTCAGTCGCAACGCTATAGCAGTTCCCAGAAAGGTTGAACCTTTTTGGGGCAAGGCATGCTTCAAACGCACGTGACCGTTTGCCTCGACACGGGACCACGGGGGAGGTGTCGAGTGGCCAGGCCCCTCCACACCTCCCCGCCAGACGGTCAAGCGCAAACCGCAGGTTTCGAACCATGCCCAGGGTTGCACAATGACCCTCCCGCAGGCTCGCAGCCTGCGGGAGGGCGGAGCAGTATGGCAGACGCGAATGATGGTCAACGTACCTGAGAAATGCTGATGGTCTTTGAGAAAGTAATCCGGTATGTCGGGCTGGCCGTGGGGCTGATGGTCTTTGAGAAAGTAATCCGGTATGTCGGGCTGGCCGTGGGGCTAAAGCCCTCGGCTACGGAAGGCGAAGCCCGCCTGCGCGGGCTATACTATAGCGGAGTAATTGTTCAAAGACCATTAGCTGTATCCCAGCAATGAACCTGTGCCAAGGAGGCGCGATCCCTATGCGCGGTAGTCGTTTGCGTGAACGCCAGGCCCGTGAAGAGGCCCTCAAGCGCGCCGCCGCCGCCGAGCGGCAACAGCGGCGCGCCTTTCTGCAGACCGTGGAGACGATCGCGACGACGCTCGGCGAGACCGACCCGCACGCGCGCGAGAAGATCCACAATTCGGTCACCATTCTCGGCGTGGAGGCCGCCCAGGCCCTGCTGGAGGAGGTGCTGGCGATCGAGGCGGCTGGCGGGATGCTCACTGCCGATGGCAGCCGGCGGCGCACCCCTGGCGGCGTGTATCATTATCTGCTCAAGCAGCGCCTTACCGCAGCGGGACGCAAAGAGGATATCAAGAAGATCTGAGGCGCGGTTTCGCTCCATGTCTCCCAACCGAAGCTACGGTAGGGAGGGGTAGTCGTTCACACCTGGGGGAACCCACGCACCCGGGAGCGCGGGCCTTCCGCCCTCGTCGCATCTCCGCGGGCAAGCTGCCCGCGCTCCCAGGAGACATCTGAGCACGTACCTCCCCGATCGCGATCGCCCAGATCACGCAGGCTCGTACCTGTTCACACCTGGGGAACCCACGCGCCCGGGAGCGCGGGCCTTCCGCCCTCGTCGCGTCTCCGCGGCAAGCTGCCCGCGCTCCCAGGAGACATGTGAACACTGACGCAGGCCCTGGTGCGCGCGGCCCGCCAGATCGTCTTGCTGGCCGCCTCGAGCCAGCGGGGCCGCACCGGGTGCATCAAGGCTGCGCCCCTGAGCGCCGCCCATACGGTCGTGATCGGCGCCGGGCTGCCCGAGGCTAGCCGCGGCCCCTGGACGCCTCGGAGGGCGCGTGCCGGTCGTCTGAGCGCAAAGGAGGCCGCCATGGCCCGTCGCCCGCGCCAATCCGCCCGCCCCGCCGCGCCCCTCGAAGTGAGCGTTTCCCAGGCCTGGCTGCCGCCCCTCGATGATCCCGCCGGCAACCCGTGCCCCCAGGCAGCCGATCTGGCGCGTCTGGTGGCCGCCACTGAGGTTGGCCTGCTGGTCCTGGACTGCGATCTGCGGCTGCGCCGGGCCTCTCCCGTGGCGGTTGGCGTGTGGCAACTCCAGCCTGCCGATCTGGGCAGGCCCCTGGATGAGCTTGCCTGCCCGTTCGCGCCCATCGATCTGGGTGGCGATGCCCTTCACGTGCGTGAGACGCTCGCGCCAGTCGAGCGCGAGGCGCGCCATCCCGATGGGCGCTGGTTCCTGGTCGCCCTCCGGCCCCTCCGCGGCGCCGGGGCAGCCTTCGACGGTCTGGTGGTGACATGCGTGGACATCTCGCGCTTCCGCGCCGCCGAGCCGCACGCCGGGCACCATCAGTTGCGCGCCCTCTCCCAGCGCCTGCTCGAGGCCCAGGAGGCCGAACGGCGCGCCCTGGCCGC
>DAOTYR010000028.1:0-7626 GCA_034434655.1 Chloroflexaceae bacterium | reverse complement strand
CCCCCCCCCCCCCCCCCCCCCCCCCCCAACCACCCCTGTGGTCCCGTGTCGAGGCGAACGGTCACGTGCGTTTGAACTATGCCATGGACTCAGTATAGCAAACCGGTTCAGGTCATTGGGTTACTCTGACGCAATAGGTTGTAAGCGTCCGTGCACTCGGGCGCGCGGGCGGCATTCCGGCAGTAAAGACCCCTTTCCCGCCGGTATCGGTTTATTTTCGCCATGGCGCGCCGGAACAGGCTATACTGGATACGCAAGGGGCGGCTCCCCGTCGAGTGCTGCCCTGTTTTGCGCGCGCTCCTCCCTCTCTGCCGCCCCTCCTCGCCGTGCGGAGGCGCGGAGCAGATAGTCAAGCCAGAACACATCCTGCCATCGCGCTACGGCTCCACCCCTCCACGGTTCTACACCTGCGCACGATCGGTCGGTTGAGGCGCGGAGGTGAGGGCCAGCGTGTCAGGCTGGCTTGAAGCATGCCTGCGGCTTCCGCCTCCAGCAGTTGCGGGGGCCGGAAGCGGAGGGTACGAGTATGCAGACGATCCTGGTTCCCCTTGATGGTTCCCCGTTTGGCGAACACGCCCTGCCCATGGCCCTGGCGCTGGCCCGGCGCGGCGACATACAGATCGCCCTGGCTCACGTGCATCATCTCTTCGCGCCGTCGCTCGCGCCCACCGGCGCACCGGTGGTTGACCCGCGGATAGACGCCTTGTTCCGCGAGGAGGAGGCGGCGTATCTGGCCGATGTCTCCCATCGTCTTGCCAGGATCTGGAATGGGCCGGTGATGATGACGCTGCTGGAGACACCGGTGGCCGAGAGCCTCTGCCAGCACGCGGAACTCATCGGCGCCAGCCTGGTGGTGATGAGCACCCACGGGCGCGGCGGTCTGGCGCGGGCCTGGCTGGGAAGCGTCGCGGACCGCGTGATCCGCCAATCAACGGTTCCGGTCCTGTTGCTGCACCCTGAGGACGGCGCGCCCGACCTGGAGCGCGAACCGAAGCTGCATCACATTCTGGTACCCCTGGACGGTTCGTTACTGTCCGAACAGATCCTCCCCCACGCCATCTGGCTGGGGCGCCTGGTTGGCGCGCGCTACACCCTGCTGCGCGTGATCGAGCCGGTGGTGCGCGGGTTCATGGTCAACGGGGTCGAACCGGTGGTGGATGTCGAGGCCCAGGAACTGGCCTGGCAGCAGGCCAGCGAGGATGTTGAGCGGATAGCGGCCCGCTTGCGCGGCGAAGGTCTGACTGTCGTGCCCGAGGTGCGGGTGGGCCGGCCCGTCGCCGAGATCCTGGAATGCGCCGCCGAGCGCGAGGCTGACCTGATCGCTATGAGCACCCATGGCCACGGCGGGCTGACCCGCTTGATCCTCGGCAGCGTCACCGATAAGGTGCTGCGCAGCGCCAGCGTGCCGGTGCTGGTGTTCCGCCCGCCAGAAACCAGGTAGGGGAAGACGATGCACATCATGACCCTGGCCTGCGACCTCGACGGCACCCTGGCCGAGCACGGGCAGGTCGCTCCAGAGACATGGGGGCTGCTGCAACGGCTGAAGGGCGCGAACTGGACGTTGGTTCTGGTCACCGGGCGCACCTTGAAGACCTTCACGCCCCACGGGCCGTTCGCCGAGGTCTTCGACGCGATTGTGGCCGAAGATGGCGCGGTGGTGTACTTTCCCCACCGCGACATCGTGACCCTGCCCTTCGGCCGGCTCAACCCTGCCTTGATCGATCAGCTCGCCGATCTGGGCGTGCCGCTGGAGCGGGGATTGGCCATTGTCGCCACCCACACGCCCCACGACCTGGTGGTGCTCAAGGTGCTGCACGAGGTGGCCGGCGGAGCGACGGTCGAGTACAACCGTGGCGCGGTCATGGTGTTGCCCCCGGGGGCCACGAAGGGCACGGGGCTGCGCTACGCCCTGCGTGAACTGGGCTGCTCGCCCCGCAGCGTCATTGCCTGCGGCGATGCGGAAAATGACCGCAGTCTCTTTGAATGCGCCGAACTGGCGGTCGCGGTGAGCAATGCCACCGAGGAGGTGCGGACGCTGGCCGATGTGGTGCTACCGGCGCCGGACGGCGCGGGGGTGCGCGCCCTGGGCGAAGGGCTGTTGCGCAACGAACTGCCCGCCTATCGCCAGCGCCCCGAGCGCATGCTTCCCCTTGGCGAACGACCCGATCGCGCCCCCGTGCTGCTCGATCCCTTCTGGTTGCTTGACGGCACGCTGGCCATCGTCGGCGCCAGCGGCGGGGGCAAATCCTGGCTGGCCGGTCTGCTGGCGGAAGAACTGCTGCGCCGCGGGTACCAGATCTGCCTCATCGACCCCGAAGGCGACTACCGGACCATGCGCGCCTTCCCGCACACCCTGCTGCTCGGCGGCGCCAGCGCGCCCCTGCCCCCGGTGAGCGACGTCGTGACCCTCAGCGAGTACGCCGAGACGAGCCTGGTGCTTGACCTGTCGCTGGAGACGCACGAGCGCCGGATGAGCTACGTGGCCGGTCTGCTTCACGAACTGGGCTGCCTGCGAGCGCGCCATGGCCGGCCCCACTGGCTGCTGATCGACGAGGCCCAGAGCTTCTGCCTGTCGCCTGAGCACGATGCCGCAGCCGTCCTCTGCCGGCTGGTGCGGGAGGGGGGGGTGGGCATCGTCAGCTACCAGCCCGGACGCCTGCCGCGGGCCATCCTGCAAGCGATTGACCACTGGCTGGTGACCCGCCTCGTCGCAACCGAAGAGCAGGAGTGCGTCGCGGCCCACCTGGGGCGGTGCCCCGGCTGGGTCGAACTGGGGCCCTCCCTCGCCACGCTGCCACGCGGTCAGGCCTACCTGTGTGTGGGCAGCCGCTCGGCGAACCCGGCGCCGCCGCAACTGGTACAGTTTCGCACCCGGCCACGCACGGTTCCGCACATCCGGCACCTGCACAAGTACCTGCGGGCACCCCTGCCCTACGACAAGCGCTTCCACTTTCACGACGGGCAGGGACGCTACCTCGGAGAGAGCGCGGCGAACCTGTGGGAACTGCGCGCCGCCCTGGCCACGCTCCCACTTGACTCGCTGCGCTACCACGTGGAGCGAGGCGACCTGGAACGCTGGGTCACGCTGGTGCTGCGCGACCACGAGTTGGGACGGCAGATCGGCAAAATCACCCGGCGGCGCCTCGAGGGCGAGGCCCTCCGCCAGGCGCTGGTGGCGGTGGTCGGTGAACGCTACGATGAACTCGATAGTTTGATCTAGCCGCAATACGTTTCAACTAACAGGAGGTACGCGGTCGCCTTCCGGCGGGGAGGAGTGGATGGCCACAGGGCCTTCACCAATCGGTTGTTGCCCGCCCGCGGCGGAGGGCCGTAGGTGTTGCGCCAGGCCGCCTGACCGCCGCGGGCGGGAAGAGGGGGGTGCGGGGAGGCGCAGCCTCCCCACATCCCCTCCACCGCGTACGGCCTCCCCCCAGCGGGGGGAGGTTGGGAGGGGGGCTGAAGCGCCGTATTCGCTTATTCATAAAGGTATTGGGTCTAGAAGGGGTCTGGGGCAAACCGGTTTCCCCAGACCCCGGCCCGCGGGAGGGTCTGGGCGATGGAACTCGAACCAGCGCTGCTGAGCGCGTACCTCAGCCAGCACTTCGGAGCGCCGGTGGAAGTGCTGGAACTGGCGTCCCTGGGCGGAGCGGCGCCGCTGCCACCCGGTGAGCGCCCGCGGAACGGCCCGCTGAAGATCCTGGGCTACGGCGAACCGGTGCTGCTCAGCTATCGTGTGCGCGGAGAAGAACGGCGCGCCGTGCTGCACACCATGGCCGCCAACCAGTTCGGTCACGAGCGCCGCGCCGACCGCGCCGCCAATCTGATCCTGAGCTACGATTGCTTCAACGATCTGCCGCGCCACGTGCGCGCCCTCGACGTGGGTGTGCTCGATCCTGGCGGAGGCCTGCGCTCCATCGGCGCGGGCGAGGTGTTCCTCCTCACCGACTACGCCGAGGGACAGATCTATGCCGAGGATCTGAAACGCATGCTTGCGACCGGCGAGGCAAGTGAGGAGGACCTGGCGCGGGCGCGGGCGCTGGCCTTGTATCTAAGCGAGATCCATCAGGTCCGCCGCGACGAACCGGCGCTGTACCGCCGCCATCTGCGCGACGTGTTCGGCAGCGGCGAAGGGATTGCGGGCCTGATCGACAGTTACCCGCCCGACTATGCGCTGGCTCCGGCCGCCTGGCTGGAGCGCGTCGAAACGCGCCTGGTGGCCTGGCGCAACCGGTTGAAGGCCCACCCGGAGCGGCTCGCGCAGATCCACGGCGACTTTCACCCCTTCAATGTGCTCTTCAGCGCGGGGACGGCCTTCACCCTGCTCGACCGCAGCCGGGGACCCTGGGGCGAGCCGGCCGATGATGTGAGCGCGATGGCGATCAACTACCTGTTCTTCTCGCTGCAACACTCCGGCGCCCTGGCATCGCCCTTTGATGAACTGTGGACCATCTTCTGGCAAACCTACCTGGCGCGCACCGGCGACGAGTGGCTGCTACGGGTGGCGCAGCCCTTCCTGATCTGGCGCGCCCTGGTGCTTGCCAGTCCCCTCTGGTACCACGTGGCCGACGACGTGCGGCGCAGTCTGTTCCGCTTCATCGAGCGGCTGCTCGAAATCCCCGTCTTTGATCCCACGGAAGTGGGCGCATATCTGCGGTGAACCGGGCTCCCTCACTAACGTGAGATATGAAAACAGGCCCTTCACGGGAGGGTTTGGGAGGGCGTAGCCCTCCCAAGAACAACCGATCCAGCGTCGAGAAACGGCGCCTGCCGCAGGATGCGCTCCACGGCGACCTCGACCGGCTCGCGGTCGCTATCGACGATCACTTCGGCCGCGTCGGGCGGTTCGTAGGGCACATGCAGGCCCGGCAGATCGGTGATCTCGCCGGCGGCGGCGCGAGCGTAGAGTCCCTTCGGATCGCGCTCACGGCACACGGCGGGCGAGCAGCGCACCCAGACCTCGGCGAAGCGGGGCGCGAGGGCCAGCCGCGCCTCGGCGCGATAGGCGCGCCGGTGGGCCGTGGCGGCGACGATCACATTGGCGCCTTCCTGGTTCAGCAGGCGCGCCAGGGCCACCAACTGGCCGTAGAACCGCTCACGGGCCGGCTCGTCGTAGCCGGCCTCCGGCGCGAGCACCGGGCGCGCCGCGTCGGAATCCAGCACCACGGCCGCAGTCCCGCGGCGCCACAGGCGCTCTTGCAGCCCACGGGCGAGGGTCGTTTTGCCCGCGCCAGGCAAGCCGGTCAACCAGATGGTCCATCCAGGGGGAAGAGGCACGCTAATGACTCTCTTCTCAGCCGTCCATGCGGCTCGCGCCGCACACCGACGGGATGAACATACTTCTTGGGAGGGCAAAGCTCTCCCAGATCCTCCCACCGGGTGGGGGGATGGGGGAACCTGGTTTCCCGATGTTCACGTGAGACGGTCATGCGCATGGCGCACCACGCTGCGATGACCATGACCTGGGAGCGCGGGCGTCCCGCCCGCGCCACGGCTCCGCCGGCACGGTGCCGGCCCCCTCCCTGACCCTCCCCCACTGGCAGAGGGAACCCGCTCCTCCCCCCAGCGGGGGGAGGCTGGGAGGGGGGCTGCGGCGCCGCATGCGCTTATGGGGAAGGTACTGGCTCTCGTAGCCTATGTTCACGCCAGGCGGCGGGTAGGGAAACCCCGCGTTCCCCCATCTGAAAACCCGAGCGCCACGGGGGAAAGGCTCATGTTCCCACCTCGTGGCGCTCTGTGGTCAACCGCACATCAGCCGATCACGCCGGAACCTGCTCAGGTCTGGCCTCCTCCTTGAGTTCGATCTTCCTGGGCTGCGGCGCGGCGATCTTGGGGAAGGCGATCTTCAACACGCCATCCGCGAAGGTGGCCTCCGGCTTCTCCAGATCGACATACTCGGGGAGCGTAACCCGGCGCAGGAAGGCGCCATAGTGCACCTCGCGGCGCAGATAGTGCTCCTCTTTAACCTCCTCGCTGGCGCGGCGCTCGCCCTTGATCGTCAGGGTGTTGCCGCTGAGGGTGACATCAATCTCCTCGCGCTTGATGCCGGGGAGATGCACTTCGACGGTGATCCCTGCATCGGTCTCGTAGACGTTCATCGCCGGCTGGTCGCGAAGGCCGGCCAGCCAGTCGCTGCTCGGCCGGAGGAGGGCCTCGTCGAAGAAGCGGTTAAACGAATCGCGCAACGCCCGCATCTCACGGAACGGATCCCAGCGCTCAATCATTGTTGCATCCCTCCTTCCAGCCGCCGGGACAGGCACGGCCTCTGAAGCGGGAATGCGAGACAGTGATGGTGTAGCACTCGCGCGGCACGGCCCTGTGCCCGGCGGCTTTCTATGGTACACCCCGAGCGTTCTGCCTGTTCAGAACAAGCTCAACAGGCGCCAGGCAGCCCGCTCGCACCTACCAGAATTATAGCGCAACCAGGCGCGCTGTCTACTCGTACTTCCCCGGGATGCCGCCCCGTAGTGGTACGAGAGGGTGTGTAATACCATTTCCGATTGCAGATTTTGGATTGCAGATTGCCGCACATGGCGTCACGATGAGCGATGACGGCAACGACAATGCGGAACTGCCAACGATTTGGTATAACGTGCAAATAGTCCCTCGGAGGGGGGGTGTGGGGAAACCGGGTTTCCCCACGCCCCCACCCGCGGGCGGGTTTGGGAGGGCAAAGCCCTCGAGCAGGGGGATGGGGAAACCGGGTTTCCCCATGCCCCCGCCCGCGGGCGGGTTTGCGAGGCGCAGCCCTCCCAGGAAGTAGTTTCTTTCATCCCGGCAGGGGAAGGCTGGGGAGGGGGCCGGCACCGTGCCCGCGGAGATGCGACGCGGGCGGGCCGCCCGCGCTCCCGGGCCGTTTGCATCGGGCGGTGTGCGCCCCGCGAATAGGGCCTATGGTCGTCCAGGCAACTGCTCGGGCGGGTTGAGGGGCAAAGCGGCGCGGATGCTCGTGCCCGCGCCGGGGGCCGAGGCGATCGTCAACGTGCCGCCGAGGAGCGCCACGCGCTCGGACATGCCCGACAGGCCGCTGGAGCGGTACGGGTCGAGGGCGGCGGGATCGAAGCCACGGCCCCGATCCTCCACCAGCACGTGCAACTGGTCGGTCTCGGTCCACACCCGGACCGTCACCTCGCTCGTTTCGGCGTGGCGGGCGACGTTGGTCAGGGCCTCCTGGATGATGCGGTAGACGACCAGTTCGAGCATGGGCGAGAAGCGCCGGTCGATCCCGACCTGGCTGAGATGGACCCTGACGCGGGTCTGGGCCGTGTAGCGTTCAGCCAGCCAGTCGAGGGTCGGGCGCAGACCCAGGTCATCGAGCATCGGCGGGCGCAGGTCGAGGGAGAGGTGGCGCACGCGGGCGATCAACTCGCCGACGGTGCGGCGGGCCTGCGAGAGGTAAGCGGCGACGGTGGCGGCATCGCCCTGAGGGTCAATCGAGAGCAGCAGCAGGTTGAGGCCGGTAAGCAACTGGCCGATCTCATCATGCATCTCGGCGGCCAGGGCGCGCCGTTCGGCCTCCTGGGCCTCGAGCAGGCGCTGGGAGAGGGCGCGCAACTGATGGTGCCCGGCGTGCGGCTCGGCGGCGCGGAAGCGCGAGATGTCCACGCATGTCACCACCAGACCGTCGAA
>DAOTYR010000027.1:0-12842 GCA_034434655.1 Chloroflexaceae bacterium | reverse complement strand
GCTGTGCTGACGAAGCCCCAGGGCGCCCTGGGGCGCCTGGAGACGCTGGCGACGCAGATCGCCGGAATCACCGGCAATCCGCGCCCGCGTCTGCTCGAGCCGGCGGTGGTGGTAATGGCCGGCGACCACGGCGTGGCCGCGCAGGGTGTGAGCCTCTACCCCGCCGAGGTTACGCCGCAGATGGTGCTGAACTTTCTCCGTGGCGGCGCGGCGATCAATGTGCTGGCGCGCCACGTTGGCGCGCGGGTGGTCGTGGTTGACATAGGTGTGGCGGTCGATCTGCCACCTCACCCCGACTTGCTGGTGCGCAAGATTGCTCACGGTACCCGGGATTTCAGCCGCGAGCCGGCAATGAGTCGCGAGCAGGCTCAACAGGCCGTAGAAACTGGTATCGCGGTGGTCGAGGAGGTGATCGCCGCGGGCGTTGATGTGGTTGCCACCGGCGATATGGGCATTGGCAATACCACCCCCTCGAGCGCCATCGTTGCCGCCATCACCGGCCAGCCAGTCGCCGAAGTGACCGGACGCGGCACGGGTCTGGACGATGCCGGACTGGCCCGCAAAGTGGCCGTGATCGAGGCCGCGCTGGCCCTGCACCAACCCGATCCCACTGATGGCCTGGATGTGCTGGCAAAGGTCGGAGGTCTGGAAATCGGCGGCCTGGCCGGGGTGATGATCGGCGCGGCGGCCCGGCGCGTTCCGGTGGCGGTTGACGGCTTCATCTCCGGCGCGGCGGCCCTGATCGCCTGTGCGTTGGCGCCGGCTGTGCAGCCTTATCTGATCGCCGGGCATCGCTCGGTCGAACGAGGCCATCAGGCCGTTTTTGGCCGGCTTGACCTCGAACCTCTGCTCGACCTGGGGTTGCGCCTGGGTGAAGGCACGGGGGCGGTGCTGGCCATTTCGCTCTGCCAGGCTGCCTGTAAGGTCCTCGATGAAATGGCCACCTTTGACGAGGCCGGCGTGTCGGGACCGGCGTAGGGGTGTGACGAGCAGCACGTCCGGGAACGGCTCGTCCCGCCCTACCCCCTTCCTGAGTACGTGTTCACATTTCTCCTGGGAGCGCGGGCATCTTGCCCGCGGAGAAACGACGGGGGCGAAACGCCCTCGCTCACAGGCGCGCATGTTACCCCAGGTGTGAACAGTTACCTTCCTGACCCCTTTCAGGGATAGAGCTTTGCAAGGACGAGGGGTGTTTGCCGCATCCTGACGCCCTCTTTTCCCTCACCCCCCCGCTCCCGCGCGCGGGAGCGGGGCCGGGGGCGAAGGCCTCCAGGCGGATTCGTCCATACGTTCTGTCCACGCTTAAAACCCTCCCCCGCTGGGGGAGGCTGGGAGGGGGGCGTTCCACCGCGCGCGGCACGCTGCCGCAGGGCAACCCGGCAACCCGCGACGGGCGCGGACCGCTGGCGCGTTTGCCGGGTAGCGTGTCAGCGCACGATGAAGCGAATGGCGTGGCTCACATCGTTATCCACGTTGTCGTTCTGCGAACTGCGGATGGCCATCACGTAGAGGCCACGCTGCGCTCCCGGTGGCACGGTGTAGGTCCAGGTAATGACCCCATTCGCATCGGCGCGCAGTTCGCGGTCAAAGCGCTCGATTGACCCATCGGGCCGGTTCAGCCAGTAGCCGGCGAACTCGCCGTCCTTAAAGCCCGAAGCGCTGAAGGTGAAGGTCGTCCCGATACCGCCCTCCTCAGGCGTGACTCGGGCCGGGGGCGCAGGGCTGGCCCCGTCGGTGATGCTGAACGCGATACGCTCGATCTTCCGCGTATCCTTGCCCCGCGCCACCATGACCCACTGGCCGCCAATGCTCGAGGCCGGGGCCGTCCAGGTCCAGGTGACCGTGCCATCGGGATTGGCCCGGATCTCCGTGGGACCGGCGACGACAACGCCATCGGGGCGTTCGAGCCAGGTGTCAAGCCGCTCGATGGCGTTGAAACCACGCGCCTGGAAGGTAAAGGTGGTGCCGGGAGGTCCGCTGAGCGGGTTGACGCTAGCCGTGGCCGGCGGATCGGCAGCGATAACGAAGGCCACGCGGGTCTCACGGCGGGTTTCGAGGCCGCGGAAGCTCATCGTCCAGACGCCAGACGGCGCGCGCGCCGGGGCCTGCCAGGCGAGGGTCACGCGACCATCGCCATCGGCGCGCACAGGGGTGCGTCTGGTGTCATCCACCGTCCCGTCGGGCCGGGTTGGCCAGTAGCCGACCTCTTCGACACTCTTGAATCCCGTTACCACGAAGGTGAAGGTAGCGCCGGGCGTGCCGGCGGCGGGGGTCACCTGGCCGCCGGGGGGCGGAGGCCCCGCCGGCGCGGGATTCGCGCCGGTGACGGTAAAGGGGATGGCCACTTCCACGGCGCTGTCGCGGCCGCGGCTGACGGCCTGCCACACGCCGGCCTGGGCGCTGGCGGGGCTGGCCCAGCTCCAGGTCACCACGCCACTGCGATCGGCGATCAGGTACGGTGTGGCATCAACGGCCCGCCCATCGGGGGAGGTCAGCCACGAGCCAACCTGTTCGCCAGGGGTAAAGCCGCCAATGGTGACACTGAAGACCGTGCCTGGTGCCCCGACCGCTGGTGTCACGCTGCGCCGGGGGGCCGGGGCTTCTGGCGCGACGATGGCAAAGCGCGCGATGATCTCGCGGCTGGTCTGCAGATCGCGCACCACCATCTGCCAGACGCCGCCGCGGGCATCCTCCGGCGCCGTCCAGCGCCAGCGCAATTCGCCACGGGCATCGGGGACAAGATTCGGGTCCTTGCCGGGCACCAGGTCACGACCGGCGCCGGTGGGATCAACCAGCCAGGCCGCCACCCGCCGGCCCGGCGTGAGGCCGCTGGCCTGAAACTCGAAGATGGTTCCCGGCGCGCCACTGGAGGGGGCTACGCTGATCGGATCGGGGAGCGGGTTCGACCCGGTAACGGTGAAGGGGATGGCGAGCACCACGTTACTGGTGACACCGCGGGCGGTCATGGTCCATTCGCCATTGGGGTCGCCGGGCGCAACGTCCCAACTCCAGATGATCGCGCCGCCAGCATCGGCAAAGACCGAAGGATAGCGCGGGCGCGTGGCGCCGCCGGGCGGGCTGGCCCACAGGTCAACCCGTTCGCCAGGCGTGAACCCGGTAGCGGTAAAATGGATGCGCGTGCCTGGCCCGGCCACGCCGGGCGAGGCGCTGCCGCTGGCGGCATGCGCCGTTGGGGCAAGGCTGGACAGCGCCAGGGCGCTGAGAATCAACACAAGCGTCAAGGTTCGAATGTGCAGGTTCATGGGTGTTCCGGACCCTCCTACAAGGTATCATTCAGGGTCATTGTACTACGCTCGAGGGTCGGTAAAACCCGACGCAAGGACGAAGTCGGGTTACATCTGTGTCATATGGCCATCCTACCCGGGTCGCGAGGCCCGGAACAGTCACGCGCAGCGCCGGCAGCTTGCCCACGGGGCGCACATCCCCGCCGGTTGCCGATTGTGTGAACTGGCCAGGCTCGTGCTACAATACGCGCGCTCAACGATCCTTCACAACCAGGTTGTCACACTAGCCGTCCATGTGGCTGCGCCGCACCCCGACGGGATGCACATAGGTTGTTCCTGGGAGGGCGCAACTCTCCCAAACCCTCCCGCCGGGTGAGGGTCTGGGGAAACCGGGTTTCCCCAGACCCCTGCGCACGGGCTGCGCCCGCCCACATCCTCCTGCGGGCGGGGGGATGGGGGAACCAGGTTCCCCCATGGTCACGGTAGACGGCCATGCGCATGGCGCCCAACGCCCGACACAAACGGCCCGGGAGCGCGGGCATCCCACCCGCGCCACGGCTCCGCGGGCACGGTGCAGCCCCTTCCCTGACCCTCCCCCGCTGGGGGAGGGAACCCGGCTCCTGCCCCCAGCGGGGGGAGGCTGGGAGGGGGGCTGAACCCTGCGAACGATGTTCACGTCAGCCGTCCATGCGGATCCGCCGCACAACGCCGCAATGGTAAGTGTTCACGCTTGGGGTAACCCACACGCCTGGGAGCGCGGGCGTCCCGCCCGCGCCACGGCTCCGCGGGCACGGTGCAGCCCCTTCCCTGACCCTCCCCCGCTGGGGGAGGGAACCCGGCTCCTCCCCCCAGCGGGGGGAGGCTGGGAGGGGGGTTGAACCCTGCGCACGATGTTCACCTCAGGATGTGCGCTCCCGGGATCATCCCAGCAAGCCCACCAAGGGCTGCACCCCGGGCCGTATCGCGCCCTGCCAGGCTATCAGCGGCTTTGTTCGCGCCTATGCGCTGTCGCCCTCCCACACCCGCGGGCAGGCGATGGGCACAGGCGCCGGGTGGGCGGGCCTGAGGCCCGCCCCACACCCGTCCGCGGGCCGGGGGCACGCCCCGGCGCAGCGAGCATGAGTCTGCCACCGCGGGCGGAACGGGAACGTGGGAGTGAACCATGGTCTAGCAGTTCACTGGCGGTCATTGTGCTCCAGGCTTACTCAGGGAGGTATGGATATGACGACGGAACCGCTGCAGGAGGGAGAGGCTATCAGGAGTGGCGGCGCGGTAAGCTTTGCCACCAGGCTGCGCGCCGTGCCCGGTCTCGATCCGGAGATGGTTGAGAAATTGAACGCGATCGGGATCGGCGATAATGTCACGCTCCTCGCGCGGGGCGCGCAGCCCGAGGGTCGCGATGAGATCTGCGCCGCAACCGGCATCAATGCCGTGCAACTGCTCAGCATCCTGTACCTGATGGATCTTGAGCGCGTGGATGGCGTATCGTGGACCAACGCGCGGCTCCTGGTCGGCGCGGGGGTCACGACGGTTCCCGATCTGGCCTTTCGCAGCGCGGAGGATCTGGCGCCCCAGATCCAGCGAGCCAACGAGGAACTGGGTCTGGTCAAGCGCCTGCCCTCACGCAAGGCCATTCAGGGCTGGATTGACCATGCGCGCACGTTGCCCCAGGCGATCTACTTCGGGGGGAACAGCGAAGTGTTCTAAGGCCAATACCTGTCACATCAGCCGTCCATGCGGCTCGCGCCGCACAACGCCGCAATGAAAATAAGGTTGTTCTTGGGAGGGCTGCGCCCTCCCAAACCCTCCCACCGGGTGGGGGGATGGGGCAACCGGGTTGCCCCATCCCCCTGCGGGGCGGGGGGTGTGGGGAAACCGGGTTGCCCCATCCCCCTCGCCGAGGGCGTATGGTCACATGCGACGGTCATGCGCATGGCACACAACGCCCGATGAAAACGGCCCCGGAACGCGGGCGTCCCGCCCGCGCCACGGCTCCGCGGGCACAGTGACGGCCCCCTCCCCCACTGGGAGAGGAAACCCGGCTCCTCCCCCCAGCGGGGGGAGGCTGGGAGGGGGGCAGCACGCGGCGCACGATGGTCACCTCAGCCGTCCATACGGCTGCGCCGCACCCCGACAGGATGAACTTACTTCCTGGGAGGGCAAAGCCCTCCCAAACCCTCCCGCAGGTGGGGGGATGGGGACTTCGAGCCTCTCCTATGAGAAGAAGTCCCGTCGTCGTAAAAGCGACTCGAAGCGGGCCGCGGGCAGCGGCGGGCTAAACAGAAAGCCCTGAAACAGATCGCAACCGGCGTCGAGCAAGAAGCGGTGCTGCCGTCCGGTTTCGATACCCTCGGCGACGAGTCGCAGGTGCAGCGAGCGACCCAGGGCCACGATAGCCTGGACGATGCCCTGGCTGCCGTTGTGTGCCGTGGCATCGAGCTGGGCCACGAAGGTCCGGTCCACTTTCAGGGTGGTCAGGGGCAGGCGTTGCAGATAGGCCAGCGACGAATAGCCCGTGCCGAAATCGTCCAGGGCGAGGGAGAGACCCAGCGCGCGCAGCTCGTGTAACTGGCGCAAGCGGGGGTCCAGATCGCCCAGCAGCATGCTCTCGGTCAGTTCCAGTTCAAACAGCGCCGGATCAAGGCCGCTCCCGACAAGCGTAGCGGTCACCGTGGGCAGGAAGGAGGGCTGGGCGAACTGGATGGCCGAGATGTTGACCGCGATGGGAACAAGCGGCAGGCCCTTTCGCCGCCACTCCCCGAGTTGCCGGCTGACCTCCCGCAGGCACCATTCGCCGATAGGCACGATCAACCCCAGTTCTTCGGCCAGAGGAATAAACTGGCCCGGAAGAATCGTGCCCAGTTCGGGATGTTGCCAGCGGATGAGCGCCTCCGCCCCGCTGAGCCGTCCGGCGCGATTCACCTTGGGCTGATAGAACAGCACAAACTCATCGCGTTCCAGCGCCCGTCGCAAGCGGCTTTCCAGTCGCAGACGCTCGAGGGCCATGCGATTGGCGTCCGGATCAAAGAACTGAAAGCTGTTGGGCAAGGTGGTTTTGGCGCGATACATGGCTATGTCGGCGTTGCGTTGCAGCGTATCGGCATCCTCGCCATCATCGGGGAAGATGCTTGCGCCGATACTGGCGCTGAGGAACAGTTCCTGACCATCGAGCACAAAGGGCATGCGCAGCATGTCGTGCAACCGGCTGGCGACCTGTGAGACCTGGCTGGTTTCGAGGATCTCGGGCAGGATGAGCATAAACTCGTCCCCGCCCCGGCGCGCCAGGGTGTCGCTGGCGCGCACGCAGCCCTCAAAGCGACGCGCCAGTTGGACCAGGAGCGTATCTCCGACATTGTGCCCCAGGGTGTCGTTGATCTGTTTGAAACGGTCCAGATCAATGAACAGCACCGCCACTTTGTGGCGGGTGCGTCGGGCGGCTTCGAGCGCCTGGCGCAGGCGATCTTCGAAGAGGACACGGTTGGGCAGCCCGGTCAGGGGATCGTAGTGGGCCTGAAAGGCTAGCTGGCGCAGACGATCGTGTTGCTCAATCGCGATGGTCAGCAACTGGTTCACCAGTTCGAAGAAGCGCAGATCATCGCTGCCGGGGCGGGCCATGGCCCGCCAGCAAATGGTCAACACACCTGGCGGGGCATGGGGATTGAGCGGTAACGCGCAGCGCCAGCAAAAGCGCGCCGCCAGCGCCGTCGCGCTCTCAGGAACGGCAATGGTCGTGACCTCCAGGTTGGTATCTGAAGTTGGCGGAAGCGTTTGCGCGGCGGTGCGAGTGCAGGCATCGAGGGTCGCGACAACTTCGATGGACAGATCGGCATCGTGGGCATGGAAGAGATCCGTGTGTCGCAGGGCCAGGGCGACGTAGGCGGCGTCCCTGTAGCGTTCGCGGATCATAGCGACCAGTTCGGTTAGCACGACAGCCAGGGGTTGCTGGCGGGCCAGCAGTTCCAGCACCCGCCGGCGGGCCAGGTCGAGGGCATCCGCCCGTTTGCGTTCAGTGATGCACTCCAGGGCCACCACGGCCCGGCCCCACGGCGTATCGCCGCAGTGGCTGACGTGCATGGCGAACCACTGGCGATCGCCCCCGTGTTCTACCATGTATTCAGTGACGAAGCGCGGGCGCCGGCCATGAAGCACGTCACGGAGGCCCGCGATCACCCCGCGGGCCTCGGGCAGCGCGGCGGCGGCCCAGACCGCCAGGTAGTTGGCCCCGACGCCGGCGCGCGGTTCGGGCGAGTCATCACCGGCCAGCGCCGCGCGCCAGTTCTGATTCATCGCGACAATGCCGCCGTGCTGATCGAGAATGGCGATCCGCGCCGAGAGGCCATCGAGGGCCAGGCGGAGCAGGCGCTGCGACTCGATCAGCAGTTGCTCGGCGCGCTTGCGAGCGGTAATATCGCGAAGCTTCCCCAGAAATGCGGGGCTTCCTTCCCAGCGAATCGCCTCCACGCGCAATTCGGCGAAGACCACCGTGCCGTCTGGTCGCAGCAATTCGATGTCAGAAACCCGATTGACCAGCAGGGGCAGACCAAACGGCTGGTTGATCAAACCCTCGGGAGAGCGTCCGAAGAGGCGAGCAGCCGCGGGATTGACGAACCGCACGATCCCGTGGTCATCAACAATCAGTGCGGCATCAACGTTGTGCGTAGCGATCAGACGCAACGGATCGCCGGACAGGGCGCTCTCGGCATTCCGGGCAAGGGGTAGGGGTTCGTCGCACATATCAGAATCCGCCATGCGCTCGGAGCGTCTGAAGTATCCACAGGTGTATCCACAGGTGTATTTCGGCAGATGATCCGTTTCCGTCGGCGTAAACGCCTCGGCTAGCGCTTGCGAGGGCCACCTCCGTGGCCTGTTGAGCCCACGACGGTGGGCTTTGCCCCCGTAGCCGAGGGCTTTCAGCCCGACGGGGAGCGCACCTACAACTGTAGTATTATTCGGCTGAAGGCGCGGTCTCGTCATCGCGGAACATGGCCCCGAGTCGCTCCAGTTCACTCGGTGAGACGTGGGTGAACTGCCCGGACAGAATGCCCGAGATATTGCGAAACGGACGCCCGATGTGCATCCCCCGGTTATCAATGGCGAACTCGCGGATCTCCTTATCGTGGATCGAGCCGCGCATTTTGAGCACTGTCAGCCCGCGGCGCATCTCACCGAAGAGTTCGACGTAGCGCAGGAGAATGATCGAATCGGTAATGGTCGAGATATGGGCCTCGGTAATAGATGAGCCGCCCAGCAGGGTAGAAGTAGTGGACGTGTACAGCCCGACAATCTCCTGGTGCTTGATGAACGACGTCAAGCTGATGACGAACTCGCGGAAGCCGCGCAGCGTCGAAACCCGTTCAAGGGCCGAGAGGCTATCCACGGCGATGCGCTGCGGTTTGAAACGTTCGATTTCGGCCTGCATGGCAATCAGTTGATCCTCCAGGCTGGTAACCTCGGGGTAATTGGCCACCACCCGGAGCAGGCCGTCCTTCTCCATCTGCTCGAAATCGATTCCCCAGCCCTCGGCATTGCGGAACAACTGGTCGCGGCTCTCCTCAAAGGCGAAGAGCAGGGCGCGTTCACCGCGCTGCGCGCCGGCGGCCATAAAGGTCGTGGCCATGAGGGTTTTGCCCGTGCCTGTTGCGCCACTGACCAGGATAATCGAATCACGGAAGAAGCCGCCGCCGCACATCCGGTCGAGTTCAGCATTGCCCGAAGTGATGCGCAGATTCGAGGAGCGCTGCTTCAACTCCATTGCCGAGAGGGGGATCATGACGATCCCGCGGCCAGGGATCACCGTAAAAGGGAAACTCCCCTTCTGGTGGGCGGTGCCGCGGAACTTCAGGATCTCGACGGTGCGGCGGCGCTTCTCCTCCTCCATCACGTTGCGGAGGATCACCACGTCATCGGTGACAAACTCCTCGACCCCGAAGCGGCCGATTTCGCCATTCTCGTGGGCGCGCTCGGCGGTGATCACGCCGGTCACCCCCAGCCGTTTGAGGGTTGAAACGATGCGGAACAGTTCGTCGCGCACCAGACGCGTATCGCCGAGCCGGGCGAAGATCGCGCCGAGGGAGTCCATCGAGATACGCGTGGCATTCACCCGGCGCACGGCGTGCTCGATCCGCGCCAGCAGCGCGCCGAGATCATAGGAGCCCATCACCAGCAATTCCTGATCGGGTTGCGGTGAAGCGTCCACAAAGGCCCAGCGGCCCTCGGCCTCCCACCTGGGAATATCCCAGCCGAAGCCACGCATATTGCGGCGCAGATCGTCGGGTGACTCCTCAAAGGTGACAAAGACCACGCCCTCGCCCCTGAGCGCGCCAGCGGCGAGGAACTGGGCGGCAAAGACGGTTTTGGCGCTTCCGGCCGTGCCGGAGAGCAGCGTCGTCCGGCCACGCGGCAACCCCCCGTTGGCGATATGATCGAAACCGGGTATGCCCGTCGGCAGCCGTTCAATAGCATCATTCTCTACGTTCAACGCGATTCTCCTTGCATGACCCCCTGGGGCGCAGCGCCGGGGGAAGCGCCGCGCACCCTCTATGCGGGAGGCAAGTTGAGGGCATTCAGCACCTCAGACGGGTCGGCGGAAAGATCGCCAATCACCCGGCGCTGCGGAAGCGGCTGCTCCTTAATCAGCGTCGGGGTGGCGAGGATTTTATGGATCTCTGCCTGCACCGGATCGGCCAGGACATCAATAATCGAGAAATCGCACTCGTATGCGGCAAGCTCGTGCTCGCAGAGACGGCGCAGGAGGGCGATGGCCCGCTCTGAGCGCGGCGTGCGGCCGGCGATATACAACTGGAGAACGATCCTGGTCACTGAGACGCTCGCAGTGCCCCGCACATGAGGGCCTAAGAGCTAATCCAACAAAAACCGCTTGAGGATCCAGGTCCTCTCTTCCGGCCTGGCCGCCAACGAGCTGCTGTAGCAGAATTATATAACAACGTTGCGATTCAACTCTGGCAGGGCTGAGGATGCAGGAGAAGGTATTCCACTGCAAGGAAGCTCACGAGTTCTCATTCGTGTGGATGGCCGTATTCCGGCCTCGCGCGCAACAAGTAATCGCTGCACATTATACGTCATCGTTATGACTCGAGTGCGGCGAGGCCCAGGGCGCGGGATCGGTAATAGGCCGCAAGATGGCCCATCAGTTCGAGCACCAGCAGGCGGCCCTCTTCCAGATAGGCCTGCTGGCGAGTGATGGGCGCTTCGGCGCTGGCGGCGCGGATCGCGGCCAGATGAATCTCCACGATATCCCGCGGACCGGCGGCTTCGGCGCCGAGGCGCTCGCCAAGCTCGCGCAGGGGCGCGGAAGGGAGTGGTTCGTTGAACGGGCGATGCTTCAGGGCCTCATCAATCAGCCCGCTGTAGACGTACACCGCCTCGCGAAAGGCTTCCGGGTTTCGCCGGCGGAGGGGCTGGCTGGCATCGGCGAGGATCTGGCCGCCCGGCGGGCGCGAGATCCGCTCTACGTCGCGCAGTTCCCGCTCCATGGCCTGAAGCCGCTGGCGCAACTCCTCTGCCTCGGCAGCGGCGCGCGCCGCGCGTCGCTGTTCGGTGATGTCGGTGTGGGCCACCACCAGGCCACGCTGGGCGCCCTGCAACGGCAGCACACGCAGCAAGAACCAGCGCTCCTCGGTGGGGCTGTGGCAGGGATACTCCAGTTCATAGAGGGGCAATTCCCCCCGCAGCACCGCCTGCATCCCGGCAAGCACCTTCTCCGCTTCGGCAGCGTCCCGTCCGCGGGCTTGCTCACACACGTGAAAGTAGTTGGTTCCCACTCCCGTAGCGCGAAGATTCGGGTCGCCATTGCTGCGCGCGAATTCGCGCCAGGCATCATTGACGGCGATGATCGTTCCGTGTTCGTCGAGCACGGCAATATGGACGGTCAGCGAGTTGAGGATGGCCCAGTTGAAGGCCTCGGCATGCCGCAGGGCCTCCTGGGCGCGACGGTGCTCGGTGATGTCGCGCAGGGAGATCAGGTGGGCGGGCACGCCGTCCCACTCGGTGGCAACCACACGCATCTCGGCCACGTGATGATCGCCCTGCGGGTGCAAAACGTCAATCTCGGCCCGATCGCCTGAGAGCAGCGGGAAGCCGAACAATTCGCCGAGCAGCGCGTCGGCGGGACGGGCCAGGAGTTGTTCGGCGGCGGGGTTCAGGAAGCGTACACGCCCCTCGGCATCGACCACGATGATGCCATCGGCGTTCTCGGCGATGATCTGGCGCAATCGTCGGTCGTCGGCCACAGGCTGATGCTCAATCGGCTGCATGACGGCTCACTCCTGTGGATAGCGCCATTCGCCGGCGCGACAGGTTCTATGGTTCATGATTGCTATATACGTCGCTTGTGTCAAGATATCGGGCGAACGTGTGCATACGTATAGGGCGGAACATCCTTCGTGACAGGAACATTTATTGTTGGACAAGGTTCGTATGGTACCGCAGGAGGGGGGGGATGACACCAGTGCCTCCTAACGTGAAAATAAGCCTTCGGCGAGGGGGGTGGGGCAACCGGGTTTCCCCACGCCCCCGCCCCGCAGGGGAATGGGGAAACCCGGTTGCCCCATTCCCCCACCCGCGGCAGGGTTTGGGAGGGCGCAGCCCTTCCAATGACACCTCCCCCTCCCTCACCCTCCCCCGCCGGGGGAGGGAACCGGGCTCCTCCCCCCAGCGGGGGGAGGCTGGGAGGGGGGCAGCAACCCGGTTTCCCCACGCCCCCGCCCGCGGGAGGGCCTGGCCCTCCAGCAGGGGGATGGGGAAACCGGGTTTCCCCATCCCCCACCCCGTGGGAGGTTTTAGGAGGGCTGCGCCCTCCCAGGAAGTATGGTTCATCCCGTCGGTGTGCGGCGGAGCCGCATGGACGGCCCGGCGCGGAACCGTGTGGGGGAAGTGCGGCGGGCTGCGCCCGTCGTACCTCCCGTTGGTCCGCCCCGGGGGGCGAAAGCCTTCGGACAAAAGATTGTCCGCCCCCTACTGGCCCTTGACCGCCGTCCACAGATCGGTGAACACGGCGGTTTGCTCGTTGCGGATGGCCCACTCCAGGCGCTGACGCACCTCGTCGTCGGGGGCGAACCCTTCGGCATACAACACCTGCAGGTCCTCCGGCAGCAGGGGCAGCGCGTCCCGGTTCGGCGTCAGGAAGCCGGTCCACCCGACATTCTGGGCCGCCACTGCGGGGTCCAGCAGAAAGTTGATGAATACGTGGGCGGTGTAGCTATTGGGCGAGTCGGCCACAATCACCAGGTTGTCCATCCAGATCATACCGCCTTCTTTGGGGATCACGAAGCGAATATCGGGGTTGCCCGCAAAATCGCCCTCCAGACCATTGCGCGCCTGCAGGGCCGAGCCGCTCCAGGCGTGGGCCAGGACGTACTCCTCCGAGGCCAGTTTGCGGTTGACATCGGCGCTGTTGTAGGCCGCCAGGTAGGGCTTCTGGGCGATCAGCAACGCCTCGACCTGCTGCAGGACGGCCGGGTCGGTCTCATTGAGCGAGTGGCCCAGATAGCGCAGCGCCGCGCCCGGTGTTTCGCGCTCGTCGTCGAGCATGCTGAATTTCCCCCGATAGGCCGCAATCGCGTTGGCGTCGAAGACGGC
>DAOTYR010000026.1:0-11436 GCA_034434655.1 Chloroflexaceae bacterium | reverse complement strand
CGCGAACCGTACACCTCCTACGAACCTTGCCCTGGCGCGAATAACCGTTGGGTTCCCCTGGAAGCGTGGGCGGCCCACCCGCCGGGTCCTGAGCGGGCAAACTGCCCCCGCTCCCGGCACCGCACGGCTTATGGTCTTTGAGAAATTCATCCGCTCTGCCGGTCTAGCCGTTGGGCTAAAGCCCTCGGCTACGGGATGCGAAGCCCGCCTGCGCGGGCTATACCGGATTATTTTTTCAAAGACCATAAGCCAGGACGCATTCGTGCTAACAAAACCGTTCGCCCCGCCCATGCGCCCCGACCTCAAGAAGGAGACACCGCAATGACCGGTCCGCCGCCCGTTCTGCCGGAACTCGACCCCACCAGACCGCCGCCGCCCGAGTATCTGCCGGACTACGAGCAGTTTGTCACTGAAGATGATACGCCGGTGGACAATTTCTTCTCCGAGAAACAGCAACGCCTGCTGACCGAGCCGATATATAGCGCCAATGTGGCGGCGCGCCTGGGGCGTCCCATTCTGGTGGCGGCGAACGTGGGGATCTTTTTCGGCGAAGGGCAACCGGCGATTGTCCCGGACGTGCTGGTAAGCCTGGATGTGCATCTGCCCGACGACCTCTGGCCCAGGGCCAATCGCTCCTACTTCATCTGGCGCTTCGCCAAACCGCCCGACGCCGTCATTGAGATCGTCTCGAACCGTGAAGGCGGTGAGTTGGACCGCAAGCGGCAACGCTACGCCCAGTTAGGCATCGGCTACTACCTCGTCTTCGACCCGCAGCGCCATCTCGGTGAGACCCTGGCGCAGTGCTACGAGTTGCGCGGGCGCACCTACGCGCCCTGTGAGCGGCTCTGGCTGGCGGACGTAGGTCTGGGCGTTACGCTGTGGGAGGGGGTGTACGAAGGAGTGCGGGCGACCTGGCTGCGCTGGTGCGACGACCAGAGACAGGTCATTCCAACCGGGGCCGAGCTTGTGGAACAGGAGCGGCAGCGGGCGGAGCAAGAGCGGCAGCGGGCGGAGCAGGAACATCAGCGGGCGGAGCAGGAGCGGCAGCGGGCGGAACAGGAGCGGCAGCGGGCCGAGCGGCTGGCCGCGCGCCTGCGGGCGTTGGGGATTGACCCGGATGTGGAGAATGGCGGCGTTTGACTGGTCTATTGTGCCAGAGTGAATGGTGATGATTGCCATGCGCTTTCCCCTGCTGGAACGTCTCGAGTTCCCTTGCGTGCTGGAACGTCTCGTGCCGGGGCAGCCGCACCCCGACGGACGCCGTTATCTGCCGCTGGTGGTGCTGCGTCCGACGGGCGGCCCCGCCGACGCCCCCTCAACCGTGCGCATCGGTGTGGTCGATCGTCACCACCGCGTCCGGGAGAGTGAGGTGGGCCGTGGCGGCGCGGCGCGGCTGGTATGTTCGCTGGGCGTGCTGCGGCCCCAGGAGTCGCCCCCGCGTCGCGGGCTAAGCCCCGAAAGCGACTGGACGCCCCCCAGGGCCAGTCTGGCGCCGACGTTCTACGGGCGCGTGCTCGAAATCATCACCTGGGAAAGCGGGCGCGGGATGTTGCCGTATGAAACCCTCTACGCCGAACTCTTGCTCGACATCGGGCTGGGCACGGTGGGCCTGCGCACCGGTGCGACCGCCGATGCTCTGACCAGCGCCTTCGGCAGGGCGCGCCTGGAGCCGGGCGATGCGGTGGAACTCGCCCGCTCGCGGATCGATATTCTGGGGTTCGAGGCTGATAGAGGCAGGGATCTAACGTGAGCATGGGGGAACCAGGTTCCCCCATACCCCCGCCCCCGCGGGAGAGCGCCGCCCCCTTCGGTTCGGCGGGGGCGTGGGGAAACCCCATGTCCCTAGACCGCGGCGAGGGCCAGCAAGACCTCGATGAGCAACTGCCCGTGGCGCGCCAGGTCCTCCAGGGGGATGTGCTCGTCGGGGCCGAAGGGGGCGCTGTCGAGGCGGGCCGCGCCGACCGAGGCGCAGGGCATGGGGTGCGCCTCGATGAAGGGTTGGAGCGGCAGGGCGAAGGCTCCCGCCGGGGCGATGGGGAGCAGGACGCCGTGCACCACCGCCCCGGCGGCGGCGATCTGGCGGATGAACGGGTCGTCGGGCGAGGTGCGGGCAGGGGGGTAACCGCCGGGCAGCGCTTCCAGCGTCACGTCGCCGAAGCCCTTCTCATCCAGGTAGGCGCGGATCAGGCGGACGATCTCGGCGGGTTGCTGGTTCGGCACCAGGTGAAAGTCGAGCGCGGCCTCGGCGCTGGCGGGCAGCACGGCCAGGTTACCCTCGGGGGCAGGGTGGATCGCGCTGAGGTTGCAGGTGGGCAGGGTCACCTCGGCGCGCACCAGGGGTGCGCCGCGCATGCCGAAGAGGAAGCCAGTGGCGCCCCAGGCCGCCAGGCGCCCCGCTTCGTCGAGTTTGAGTTGCCGCAGCAGCGCGTTTTCCTCGCGCGATGGCCCCTCCACGCTATCGTAGAAACCGGGGATGCGAATGTCTTCGTCCTCGCCCTTGATCGCCGCCAGGGCCCAGGTCAGGCGCCACACGGGGTTGGGCAGGGTGGAGGCCGCCCCGGGAGGGAGGGGATGCGCCGGTCCTCGCGCGCGCAGGCGCACCTGCAACAACCCCTTGTTGCCGCTGTAACACAGTGGGGCGCCGCCGGCGGCGCGGTCCCCTACGCTGCCGAGGCAGGCATCGGCGCGCAGCAGGGGGCTATGGGCGGCGATGGCCGCCGCGAGGCCGGGCGAGCCGATCAACCCGCCGCCATCGGCGACCACGGTCACGCCGCAGGGCAGGTCGCCCTCGGCCTCGATCAGCGCCGCCAGGGCCTGCATGTGCGCCGCCAGCGGCCCCTTGCCCTCGGCCACGCCTCGCCCGTACACCGCTCCGTCGCGCTCGGCCACCTGGTAAGGCTCGTGCGACCAGGCGCGCCACGGGCCGGGCGGGGGGGCGTCGAAGCGGTGGTAGAGCAGCAGCACGCGGGGGGTGCGCCCCGCGCGGTGGCCAATGACCACCGGCGGCCCCTGCCCATCCACGCGATGCACCTGCATGCCCAGCCGGCGCAACAGGGCGGCGATCAGGTCCGCGCTGCGCGCCAGTTCGTCGGGGCGCCCGGCGCTCGAAGGCTGCGCGCAGAGCGTCCGCAGGCAATCCAGGATTGACGCGGCCAGCATGGATAATGACGCTGACACAGGGGCTCCTGCACTGAGCACGGGGGTGCGATCGCGGTTTGCCCATTATAGCACGGGCCTCCTGGAAAGGCGGGCAGTTTGCCCGTGGAGACGCGGCGCGGGCGGGACGCCCGCGCTCCCCGGCTTGTGGATGGTGTGAACAGTTACACAGGGGAACAATTTGACAGCCGTCATGCCCGCTCGTATAATCACGTGAACATTTTTCGGCCCCAGGCGCGCCCCGTCCGCCCGTTATGCCATGGGGGGCGCGATAAAGACCGCCCGTGTGTCTTCATCACGGGCGTCTGGCGCCATCCCCGGTGTTCAGCCAGACACTCTCCATCCCCTGGCAAGGCTCGCGGCGCGACCGGCGCGCGCGGGCCGCACGGCAGATGCTCGAAAAGGAGGTTCACACGGCAATGGCAAGGTTCCTCAAACGCCCCGCTGCCATGGCGGCGCTCATGGCGCTGCTCATCCCCATCCTGGCAGCCTGCGGCGGCGCCCCCGCCGCGCCCGAAGTGATCCGTGAGACGGTGGTGGTCGTCCAGACGGCCGAGCCGATTCGCGAGACGGTTGTGTTGGTGGCTACCCCCGAGGCCGGGGCCGGCGGCGCCTTCACCACGCCCCACCCGATCTTAAGCGACCCCAAGGTGCGCCAGGCGATCGCCTACTGCACCAATCGCCCCGAGTTGATCCAGTCGGTCTACAGCTACCTGACGCCTGAGCAGCAGGAGGGGCTGCTCATGGATACCAACCTGCCCAAAACCCACTGGGCGGTGGCCACCGAGGCCGATGGCATTGTGACCTACCCCTTCGACCCGGAGAAGGGCAAGGCCCTGCTCGAGGAGGCCGGCTGGACGCTCAAAGAGGGCGCCACCGTGCGGGCCAACGCCGATGGCGCGCCGCTGAGCCTGGAGTTTACCACCACCAACGCGCAGTTCCGCATCACCTGGGCCACGGTGCTGGAGAAGCAGTTGCTCGACAACTGCGGCATCCAGATCATCCGCAAGCACGCCCCGGCCTCCTGGTGGTTCGGCGGCGCCTCGGGCCTGCGCCGCCGCGACTTCGAGCTTGGCGCCTTCGCCTGGGTGGGCGAGGCCGATCCGGCCGGGCGCACCCTGTACGCCTGCGACCAGATCCCCCTGCCCGAGAACAACTGGGAAGGCCAGAACTACATGGGCTGGTGCAATGAGGCTGCCAGCCGGGCGATTACCGCGGCTAACAATACCCTGAACCGCCAGGAGCGCATCAAGAACTACAAGGCCTTCCAGGTCGAGTTCACCAAAGACATGGTCAGCCTGCCGCTCTTCCAGCGCCTGGAGGCTTACGGCTGGAACAAGGCCCTCCAGAATATGAAGCCCGACCCCACCGAGTACATCACTGCCAACGCCTACGAGTGGGCGCGCAGCGACAACGAGGATACGATCATCCTCGGCTTCACCCAGGAGCCGGCCTCGATGTTCTCGCTGGTTGAGAGCGCGGCGGTGCAGCGCCAGGCGGCGCAACTGGTCGGCGGCGTGCTGCAAACCCAGTACAGCTATGACTTCCAGCCGGTGCTGCAGGACGGTCTCTCGACCATCGAGAGCGGCAAAGCCAAAAATGAGGTGATCGAGGTCAAAGAGGGTGATACGGTCTGGAGCGCGGATGGCAAGGCCGTCGAACTCAAGCCGGGGGTCCAGATCGTCAACTCCGACGGCGAGACGATCACCTACGAGAGTGGCACGGTGAAGATGAACCGGCTCACCGTGACCTACGATCTCATCGAGGGCATCACCTGGTCGGACGGGGAGCCGCTGAAGAAGGCCGACATCGAACTGAGCGTGAAAATTAGCTGCGACCCCGAATCGGGCGCCACTTCTTTCACCTACTGCGACTCGCACCAGGGCGCCGAGGGCGTGAACGTCACCAGCAACACCAGCTATACGATCACCTTCCTGCCGGGCGTGCAGTGGCCGACCTATTTCCTGACGCCCTATGGCGGTTCCCCTTCCCACCAGATCATCTCGGACGGGCGCAAGCTGGCCGATGTGCCGGCCAGGGAGTGGGCGACCCTGCCGGAAGTCGCCGAGACGCCGCTCGGCTATGGTCCCTACATCCTCAAGGAGTGGAAGAAGGGCCAGAGCATGACCTTCGAGGCCAACCCGAACTTCGTGCTTGGCGCGCCGAAGGTGAAGAATGTCATCATTCAGTTCTTCGCCGATACCAACGCGGCCGTGGCGGCGCTGCTCACCGGCGAGGTTGACATCCTCGAGAAGGCCACGCTCGGCGCCGGCCCCGAGGTGGAGACGGTGCTCAAGGCTGCGGCAGAGGGCAAGATCGAAGCTAAGACCGATGCCAGCCCGACCTGGGAGCACATGGATATGAACCTGTTCGTGCGGTAGGGATTCCGCGGCTGTGCCGCGCGACAACGGGAATGAATAGGGATGTTTCTGGGAGGACGTAGCCCTCCCGGACCCTCCCATCGGGAGGGGGATGGGGAAACCTGGTTTCCCTATCCCCCTCCAGACGCATCTGTTCGTAAGCGTTCACATGTCTCCTGGGAGCGCGGGCAGTTTGCCCGCGTAGACGCGACGAGGGCGTCCTGCCCGCGCTCCCGGGCGCGTGGGTTACCCCAGGGGTGAACAGGCACATCTGTTCACCTCCTCACGGGGCGCCCCCAGCCCCCAGAACAAGCCATGACCGCCTACCTCATCCGCCGCCTGTTGCAAATGGTGATCGTGACCATTCTCTCGGCCATGCTCGGCTATTCGTTGCTGTACCTGGCGCCGGGAGGGCCATTGTTGTTTTTGCAGCAGATGCAGAACAGCGGTCAGAACCGCGTGACCGAAGAAGATATTGCCCGCCTCAAGGCGCGCTATGAACTGGATCTCTTCTTGCCGGTGCGCTTCACCCGCTGGCTGATCGGCTTTCCCCGCGGCCCGGTGCAACTTGGCGGGCTCAATCTCCTGCCGCCCGACACGGTGGTCGGCTGCGCCATCCCGGGGCAGGTGCGCCTGCGCTACCCCGACGGCACGGTGGAAATTCGCGAAGAGGGCTGCGCGCGGGCGGTCACCCTGGCCGACCTGGCGGAGCGCCGCAGCAGCCGTGGCATCCTCCTTGGCGACTTCGGCCTCTCGCAGCAGATCGCCCGCGACCGCCCGGTGAGCGACCTGTTGATGACGCGCCTGCCCTACACCCTGTGGCTCATGGGCGTGTCCACCTTGCTGGCCATCCTGATCGGCGTGCCGGTGGGGATCTATTCGGCGGTGCGCCAGTATTCGCGCTTCGACTACGCGATGACCACCATCACCTTCATCGGCTCGTCGCTGCCGACCCTGTTCATGGGGGTGATGGCCATCCTGATCTTTTCCGTGCTCGCCAAGGACGCCGGGTTGCCCTATTTGCCTTCGGGCGGCGCGCAGGCGGTGCGCGACTACACCGTCCCCTGGATCGGGCGGGTGGAAGCCGGCTCGTTGCTGGATCGCTTCCTGCGCTTCATTATGCCCGTCAGCGTGCTGACCTTCTTCAATATCGCCGGTTGGAGCCGCTTCGTGCGCGCCAGCATGCTCGAGGTGCTGCGGCAAGACTACGTGCGCACCGCGCGGGCCAAGGGGGTGCGCGAGCAAGTGGTGATCACCAGGCATGCCCTGCGCAACGCGCTGATCCCCTTCATCACCCTGCTGGCCGGCGTGCTGCCAACCCTGGTCGCCGGCGCGGCGATCACCGAGTCGGTCTTTAACTGGCCGGGCATGGGCCGGTTGCTGGTCGACTCCCTGGGGCGCAGCGACTATACCGTGGCCATGGCGATTCTGTTTATCAGCACCGTTCTGGTATTGATCGGCTATTTAATCTCGGATATCCTATATACAATTGTTGATCCCCGTATCCGGCTCTCGTGAGGAGCGACGTTCCATGGCCACAACCACCTCGGCGGTTCCCGAAACCGCCGAACGCGCGCAGCCGCGTTCCGAAGGCCAGTGGGCGGTGGTCTTCCGGCGCTTTCGGCGCCACCGTCTGGCGATGATCAGCCTGGCCGTGCTGACGGTGATCTTCGGCGCATCGCTCCTGGCGCCCTGGATCGCCCCCTTCCCCCGCGACGATATCGGGCTGAACCGCGTGGCCCTGCCGCCGATGAGCGTTGACCCGGCCAATGGCAAGCTGCACATCCTCGGCACCGACCACCTCGGGCGCGATTTCTTCACCCGCGTGATCTACGCCGCACGCGTCTCGCTCATGGTCGCTATTTCGGTGACCGTGCTGGTGGCGATCATTGGCACCATTCTGGGCCTGCTGGCCGGCTACTTCGGCGGCTGGGCCGATAATCTGATCAGCCGGGTGATGGAGTTTGTCGCGACCATTCCCGATCTGCCGATCTTGCTCATCCTCAGCGCAATCATGATCCAGAACGCCAGTCTGATTGTGCTGCCGGCGTGGATCATCGGGCCGGTGGCCTGGATCATGGCCGTGCCGCTGCGTGAGGCCACCCAGGTGACCTTGCTGATCCTGGTGCTGGCCTCGCTGGGCTGGGTCGGCGTCGCCCGCCTGATGCGCGGCATGGTGCTCCAGGTGCGCGAGATGCAGTACATCGAGTCGGCGCGGGCGCTGGGCGGCGCCAACACCTGGATCCTGGGCAAGCACGTCTTCCCCAATGCCTTCCCGCCGCTGATCGTGGCCTTTACCCTGGGCCTCAACGGCGCCCTGGTCAGCGAGGTGGCCATCAGCTTCCTCGGCTTCGGCGTGCAGGACCCCACGCCGACCTGGGGCAATATGATGGGCTTCGCCACCAGTTACATGTTCAACCATCCATGGATGCCGCTCATCCCCGGGTTGCCGATCTTTCTCTGTTCGCTGGCCTTCAACTTTGTGGGCGATGGTTTGCGTGACGCTCTTGACCCGCGCTTGAAGCTTTGAGGTGAACATGGGGCAACCTGGTTCCCCCATCCCCCTGTTCTCATCAGGCGTCCATGCGGCTCCGCCGCACACGAACAGGATGAAAAGAGGTTCTTCCTGGGAGGGCGCAGCCCGCCCAGACCCTCCCGCGGGCAGGGGGATGGGGACACCCGGTTTCCCCACCCCCCTGCGCACGGGCTGCGCCCTTACCTTCCCGCGGGCAGGGGCGTGGGGGAACCCGGTTTCCCCACACCCCTCGCCGAGGGCTTACGTTCAAGTTAGAAAGAAAGAGAAACCAACCATTGAGCACATCACCGCTTTCCGCCCCCGCCACCGCGCCACGCGCCGCGCCGCGCCACGACGATGTGCTGCTGCGGGTGCGCGGCTTGAAAACCTACTTCTTCACCGAGGCCGGCGTGGTGCGCGCCGTGGACGGCGTTGACCTGGTCCTGCGGCGCGGCGAGACGCTGAGCATCGTCGGCGAGAGCGGCTCGGGCAAGAGCGTCACCTCGCTCTCGATTATGCGCCTGATCCAGTACCCGCCGGGGAAGATCGTCGAGGGCGAGATCATCTTCGACGGCGTGGATGTGCTCGCGCTGAGCGAGGAAGAGATGCGCCGCATCCGCGGCAACCGCATCTCGATGATCTTCCAGCAACCCACCACCTGCCTCAACCCCGTCTTCCGCGTGGGCGATCAGATCATCGAGGCCTTGCAGATCCACCAGGGGCTGAAAGGGGAGGAGGCGGAGCGCCGCTGCGTCGAGTTGCTGAGCATGGTCGGCCTGCCCGACCCCCGGCGCCGCATCAGGCAGTATCCCCACGAACTGTCGGGCGGGCAGGCCCAGCGGGTGATGATCGCCATGGCCCTGGCCTGCAACCCCGAACTGCTGATCGCCGATGAGCCGACCACCGCCCTCGATGTCACCATCCAGGCCCAGATCCTCGACCTGATGCGCGCCCTGCGCGAGAAGATCGAAACCTCGATTATCCTCATCACCCACGACATGGGCGTGGTGGCCGAGATGGCCGATACCGTGGCGGTGATGTACGCCGGCCAGATCGTCGAGTACGCCGACGTGCGCAGTCTCTTCGGCGATCCCAGACATCCCTACACCCAGGGCCTGCTCGAGTCGATCCCCGTGCTGGGCGAAGTGGTGGATCAACTGGCGACCATCCCCGGCACGGTGCCGAACCTGATCAACCCGCCCGGCGGCTGCCGCTTCGCCGAGCGTTGCTCCAGACGCTTCGAGCGTTGCGACGAACCGCCGCCGATGTTCGACCTGCAAGATGGGCGCAAGGTGCGCTGCTGGCTGTACGAGCGAGGGGAAGCATGAGCCTTTCGGCGCCCGCGGGCGATCCCGGCATCTTGCTGGAAGTCAACAATCTGGTCAAGCATTTTCCGATCAAGGGCGGGGTGTTGCGCCGCACCGTCGGGCACGTCAAAGCCGTGGATGGGGTGAGTTTCTTCATCCGCCGCGGCGAGACCCTGGGCCTGGTCGGCGAGAGCGGCTGCGGCAAGACCACCACCGGGCGCACGGTGCTGCGTCTGGAGCGGGCCACCGCTGGCGAGGTGCTCTTCGAGGGCAAGGATGTGCTCAAGGCCAACCGCAAGCAGTTGAAGGCCCTGCGCCGCGACATGCAGATCGTCTTCCAGGACCCCTACGCCTCGCTCGACCCGCGCCTGACAATCGGCGAGAGCGTCGCCGAGGGGCTGGTGATCCACGGCATCGGCACGCCCGCCGAGCGGCGCGAGCGCGTGCGCGAGGTGCTGGCCCGCGTGGGGCTGCACGCCAATCAGATGAGCCGCTTCCCCCACGAGTTCTCCGGCGGGCAGCGGCAGCGCATCGGCATCGCCCGCGCCCTGATCATGGAACCCAGGCTGATCGTCTGCGATGAGCCGGTCAGCGCCCTGGACGTCTCGATCCAGTCGCAGGTGCTCAATCTGCTCAAGAACCTGCAACGGGAGTTCGGGTTGACCTACCTGTTCATCGCCCACAACCTGGCCGTGGTGGAGCACATCAGCGACCGGGTGGGGGTGATGTACCTGGGCAAGCTGGTGGAACTGGCCGGTCGTGACGATCTGTTTCGGGAGCCGCTGCACCCCTACACGAAGGCGCTGATTTCCGCCATTCCGCACCCCGACCCGACGCGGCGCCGCGAGCGGATCGTGCTGCAGGGCGACGTGCCCAGTCCGATCAACCCCCCCACGGGCTGCCGCTTCCACCCGCGCTGCTGGATCGCCCGCGATATCTGCAAGGAGCAGGAACCGGCCTTCGAGGAAAAGCGGAAGGGCCACTGGGTGGCCTGCCATTTTGCCGGGCAGTTCTAACGTGAAAATGGGGGAACCAAGTTCCCCCATACCCCCGTTTTCATTGGGCGGTGTGCCGCCCGGCGGCATGGACGGCTGATGTGAACATGGGGGAACCGGGTTCGCCCATCCCCCCGCCCGCGGGAGGGTTTGGAGGGCGTAGCCCTCAAGCAGGGGGATGGGGGAACCGGGTTCGCCCATCCTCCCGCCCGCGGGAGGGTTTGGAGGGCGCAGCCCTCAAGCAGGGGGAGGGGAAACCCGGGTTTCCCCGCTTCCCCGCCCGCGGGCAGGCAAGGGGGGCGCGGGAGGCGCAGCCTCCCCCGCGTCACTCTGCTGGTTGAGCGAGGCAATAGGGACCTGATTATGAGCAACCTGGTACTCATCGAGCGGAACGGCCCGCTGGCCACGCTGATCCTGAACCGCCCGGAGGTGCACAACGCCTTCAACGCGCAATTGATCGCCGAGCTCCACACCGCCTGCACCACGTTGCGGAGCGAGACCGGGCTGCGCGCGGTGGTGCTGCGGGGCGCCGGGGCATCGTTCTGCGCCGGGGCCGATCTGCACTGGATGCGCGAGAGCCTGGACTATACCCACGCCGAGAACCTGGCCGACGCGGCGCGCCTCGACGCGATGTTCGAGGCCCTGAATGAATTGCCCGTGGCGGTGATCGGGCGGGTGCACGGGGCCGCCCTCGGCGGGGGCGTGGGGCTGGCGGCTTGCTGTGACGTGGTGGTGGCTGCTGAGGAGGCCAGTTTTGGCTTCACCGAGGCGCGCCTGGGCCTGCTGCCGGCGGTGATCGCCCGCTATGTGATGCCGAAGATCGGCCCCGGGCATGCGCGGGCGCTCTTTGTGACCGCGCGCCGCTTCAGCGCGCAGCAGGCCCTGGCGCTTGGCCTGGCCCACGAGGTGACCCCCGCCGCCGAACTGGACGCGGCGGTCGAGCGGGTGATCGAGGCCGTGCTGGCCTGCGGGCCGCGGGCCGTCGCCGCCTCCAAGGCCCTGGTGAGCGCCGTCGCCACTCTGCCTCCCGCCGAGGCCCGCGAGTATGTGATCGGGGCCATCGCCGCCGCCCGCACCGGCGCCGAGGGCCAGGAGGGTCTGCG
>DAOTYR010000025.1:0-9948 GCA_034434655.1 Chloroflexaceae bacterium | reverse complement strand
AATAACCGCCGGGTTACTCCAGCGTCGTACGGCCTGACCCACGTATGCGTGCCGGGACATGGTTCGTAGGAGATGGACCGTTCGCAGCGTTCAGCCCCCCTCCCGGCCTCCCCCCGCTGGGGGGAGGCGCCGGGTTCCCTCCTCTCAAAGACCCGGCGGTCGAGCCGCCCCCGCTCCTGGCGCCGCGTGGCCTGACCCACGTATGCGTGCCGGGACATGGTTCGTAGGAGATGGACCGTTCGCAGCGTTCTGCCCCCTCCTAGCCTCCCCCCGCTGGGGGGAGGCGCCGGGTTCTCTCCTCCAGGCGGAGGCGCGGGGAAAGGCGATTTCCCCATGTTGACCCTCGTGGTATGCTCCGCGGCCCCGTGGGCGTCTATGCTATAATACTCGGAGATAGAACCGAACTCAGGAGGAAGTATGTCCGGCCATTCCAAATGGCATACCATCAGGCGTTCCAAGGGCGTCGCCGACCAGCGCCGCGGGCAGTTGTTCACCAAGCTTGCCCGTGATATCACCCTCGCGGTCAAGGAGGGCGGCAGCGGCGACCCCGACATGAACTTCCGGCTCCGCCTGGCCGTGGATAAGGCGAAGTCGAACAATATGCCGGGTGACAGCATCCAGCGAGCGATCGATCGCGGGCTTGGCAAGGGCAATGAGGCCGCGCTCGAAGAGGTGTACTATGAGGGCTATGCGCCTGGCGGCATCGCCCTGCTGATTGAGACCGCCACCGATAACCGTAACCGCACCAATTCCGATATCCGCGCCACCCTGAACAAGGCTGGCGGCAGTCCCGGCGAACCGGGGTCGGTGAGCTGGATGTTTGAACTCAAGGGCCTGATTACCGTTGACCTTGCCGGCACCAGGATGGACCCCGATGAGGTGCAACTGGCGGCCATTGATGCCGGCGCCGATGATGTCGAGGTCGAAGGCAGCGTGCTCGAGATCTACTGCGAGTGGACCCGGCTCAATGCCCTGCGCCAGGCGCTGCTCGACCAGGGCATTCCCATTATCAGCGCCGAGAAGACGATGCGCCCCAAAACGCACATTGAGCCTGACGAGAAGGACGCCCTTGCTGCCATGCGTCTCATAGAGAAACTGGAGGACCTTGATGACGTGCAGAAGGTCTACTCCAACTTGTTGATCACCGACGCCATGGCCGCCAGGTTCGAGTAGTCCCGTTTCCAGAGGTGAACCAGAGCGAGATGGAGGGGGTGTGGGGAAAGTGGGTTCTCCGTGCCTTTGCCCGCCGGGAAGCGCTGCGAGGGTGTTAGCACGACTACGTCCTGGGTCAAGCCGCGCGGCGCCGGGAGTGCGGGCAGTTTGCCCGCTCAGGACCCGGTGGGCGCGCCGCTCGCGCTCCCAGGGGTAATCCGACGGTTATTCGCGCTAACCGGGGGGTGTTATCCCAACGGTCGGCTGCGAGCGGCCAGGCCGCACAGCGAGCGAGGCGAGGGCCACTATGCGTACGCTGGGCATTGACCCCGGCACCGCGATCATGGGTTGGGGCATTGTGGAGACCGGCGATGGCCGCCTGACCCTGATTGGCAGTGGCGCGTTGACCACGCCTGCCGGGATGCCGCAACCGGAACGGCTACGGCGCCTCTACGACGGCCTGCGTGACCTGATTGCCCGCTATGCGCCCGACTCTGCGGCGATCGAGGAACTGTTCTTCGGCAAAAATGTGAATACGGCCCTGTCGGTGGGGCAGGCCCGCGGGGTGGCCCTGCTGGCCCTGGCGCAGGCCGGCCTCACCATCCACGAGTACAAACCGCTGGCGGTCAAACAGGCCGTCGCGGGTTACGGCGGCGCCGACAAGCAACAGATGCAGGAGATGGTCCGCCTGACCCTTGGCCTTGAGGCGGTTCCCCGGCCCGATGATGCCGCCGATGCCCTCGCCGTGGCCATCTGCCACGCCTATACCGCCCCGACCCTGCAACGCCTCCAGCAGTAACCCCGTATGTCCAGACGCCGTCCTGGCGCCCCCGCCGATCTCGAAGAAGTGCGCCCCGATCTCTTCGTGGTGCACAACCCCGCCGCCGGGCCAGTGTTACGCGGCGAGGGGCTGCGTGAAGGCGACCGGTTCCGCCTGACCTCCTGGCGCCGTGAGGGGCTTGTCGCGCGTCTGCGTGACCGCGGCTTCGTCGTGCTGACCCTGACCGACCAGATCGCGGCGTTGCCGCCGTTGCCTGTCGCCCCATCGCCGGGCGAACCCTTCACGCGCCAGCTCGCGCCCGGCGAACGGATCAGCTACTTCGCCGCCGATCCGCCCGGCTGGCATCCCGCTCCCAACCCCGCCCCCGACCGCGTGAGCCTGCGCGAGGGGTGGATCATCCGTCGCCGCAAGGGTCGCGGCCCCCCCGATTACTACTGCGCTGGCCATGGCACGTTCGCGCCTCTCGATGAAACCGCCGCCCTGCGTCTGGGATACGCTCTCATCGAGCAAGAGGGCGGCGCGTCGCTTCTTGCCATCCGCGTCGGGGAGGGATGGCAGCTACCCGATGTGCCCTTGCCGCCCGAACACCGGCGCCTGTTCGGGCGTTTTGCCACCCACACCCGCGCCGGCTGGCTCATACCCGCCGCCGCGCTGCCCCTGGCCACGGCCCTGCTTGCCCGTCTGGGCCTGCACCTGCGCGTAGATTAGAGCCGGCCCGCCGGGCCGGCTCTACGCCATCGCCGGGCCTACCGTCCCTGCTTCTGCTTCAACTCCGCAATCAATGCCTGCACCGCCAGATACGATGGGCGCGGGCTCCAGTCGGGGTTCAGAATCCCGAAGGACGCCTGCTCGTGCATGGTGTCGAGCCCGTTCTCGGCCTTGGTGACCGCAAAGTTCATGTTCCAGAGAAACATATTGCCGACCCAGGGATACAACTCATATGCGCGGCGGATGGCTCCGGTGATGTATTCGGCCTGTTGCTCGAAGCTCACCTGGTTGCCGAACTCATAGCCGGGCGTATTGTTCGCAGTGGCCCAGCCGTACTCGGTGATCCAGATCTCTTTGTCGCCCATGCCGTACTCCTCCATCCACCGGCGCACATTCTCCACGTGCCGGAAGTAGAAGGTGGGGTGATCGGTCCACCCCTGCGCGCTGCTCGGATTATCGGGCCACAGCGTGTCGGGAGGGTTGGCCGAGCCGCCGGGATGCACGGCCTGGATATCGAAGTAGTTGCGCACCTCGCCGCCATTGTAGGTGTACATGGCGCGATAGAAGTCTTCGTCAGAGAGGGCGATGCTCTCGTTGGTCACCCCGGTGGAAGACGAAGCCGCCGCCAGCACCAGGGCCTGGGGATCAATCGCCTTGATGCGCTCATAGGCCCGTTTCAGCATCTCCACGTAGCGCCCCACGTCTTCGGGGCGGATGGTGCCGCCGGTCTCGTGGGCCAGGTTTGGCTCGTTCCAGATCTCGTAGGCTTGAATGCGGCCCTTGTAGCGCTCGGCGAGCACGGCCATGAAGTTGGCGAAGCTGTCGGGATCGTCGGGCAGACCGTTGGTGGCGCTATAGAACGTCGGCGAACGCACCACGTTCACCAGCAACTTGCGATTGTAGGCATTGGCGGCCGCGACGATCTGGTCAATCTCGTCCCAGGCCCAGATGCCATTCTGCGGATCTTCGATATCGCGCCAGTAGATCTGCTGGCGCACCCAGTCGAACCCGGCATTCTGCACGAGTTGCATCACTCGCGCGCGATCGGTGTAGTACAGATGGGCCACCACCCCGAACTCAAGATAATCTGGATTGACCGGGGCGACCACGGAGGGCGTGGGGGCTGGAACCTCGCTCGTACCGGGAGGGTTCGTGGGCTGAGCGCCGCTCGTACCGGGAGGGTTCGTGGGCCGAGCGCCGTCCGTCGGGGCGGGCGGGGTGGTTGCGCTGACTTGCTGGTTGGGGCCGGGCTGGGCGGCGCCGCTACACCCGACCAGCGCCAGCGCCAGCGCCAGCAACGCGAGGGATGTGACATAACGTCTTGCGCGCTCCCCCCCTGCCCGGCGGCTGAAGCCGCGGGCTGGCGTTCGGCGAAGCTGGCCTGTGCCGGCTCGCGAGGCCACGCAGGTGGCCTGCGCGTCCGTAGCCAGGGGCTTCGGCCCGACGGAACGAAGCGCCGTGCGAGACAAGACGGCACACCCCAGCACGATGGCGTGACGCCGGAGGTTGCGGATCATGGTTCACTCTCCTAACGTGAAAATCGTTCGCAGGGTTCCGCCCCCCTCCCAGCCTCCCCCCGCTGGGGGGAGGAGCCGGGTGCCCGCCCCCAGCGGGGGAGGGTCAGGGAAGGGGCGGTCACCGTGCCCGCGGAGCCGTGGCGCGGGCGGGACGCCCGCGCCCCCAGGTCATGGTCATTGGGCGTTGTGCGCCACGCGCATGACCGTCTCACGTGAACCTACGCCCTCGGCGAGGGGTGTGGGAAAACCAGGTTTCCCACACCCCCGCCCCGCAGGGGGATGGGGAAACCCGGTTTCCCCATCCTCCCACCTGGTAGGAGGGTTTGGGAGGGCGCAGCCCTCCCAGGAACAACCGTATGTTCATCGCGGCGTTGTGCGGCGCAGCCGCATGGAGGGCTGATACGGCGCACGGAAAGGAGGCGGAGTGCCCGCCTCCTTTCACGGCATGCTGCCAGATGTCCTCGTGCCCGACGAGGCGCTACCGCTTCGGGAAGGCCTGAATCGCATTGAAGGCCGGGCGCGGGCTCCAGTCGCTGTTCAAAACGCCGAAGGCCGCCTGTTCGTGCAACTCGTTGCCGTAGTAGCGCCAGGGGATGGCGAAATTGAGGTTCCAGATGAACATGGCGCCTACCCATGGCGCCCACTCGTAGCGCCCGATCTCCAGCGCCCGTGTGAGCCAGGCAGCCTGCGTCTCGAAGGAGATGCTGTTGCCGTACTCATAGCCAGGCGTGTTGTTCCGGGTGGCCCAGCCGAACTCGGTGATCCAGATCTGCCGGTCGGCCATCCCGTTCGCTGCCAGGATGTTGCGCGTGTCTTCGATCCGGCGGAAGTAGAACTCGTTGCTGTTGCGCCAGTTCGGTCCGGGGCCGGGCCGTTCCGGCCAGCGGCTGTCGGGCGGATTGTAGTGGCCGCCCGGATGCAGGCCGATCGCATCCACACTGCTGCGGAACTTCGGATTGACCGCCATCTGGCGCACATACTCGAGGTCGCTGATGGCAATATCCTGACGGTTCGTATCCGTGCTGGTCGGCGCGCCGCTGACAACAATCGCATACGGGTCGGCAGCCTTGATGGACTGGGAGGCCACCTGCAGCAGATCGACATAGTAGTCGGCGCTGGCCACGCGCCCGCCTACGCCGCCGTCGCGGGCGCAATCGCCGCCGTTCTCGCAGGCGCGGTTCTGCTCGTTCCAGATCTGGTAGGCCTGGACGCGACCGCGGTAGCGGGCGGCCATCTGGCCCATGAACGAGCCGAAATCGCGGAAGTTCTCGCGACGGGGCATGCCTGGCCCGCCGGCCCAATCCGGCGCCGAGACCACGCTGATGAGCAGATTGACCCCCTGCCGGCTTGCGTCGTTGACGATATCGTCAAGTTCGGCCCAGTAGATCGCCCCCGAGGCATCGTGCAGGTCGCGCCAGCGGATCTGCTGGCGGATCCAGTTCACCCCGGCATTCTTCGAGAGCGTCAGCACCCGGTTGCGATCTTGCCATGGCGTGCCCTGGCCGTAGAGATGGGCGTTGAAGCCATAGATGAAGGGGCGCGGCAACGCCTCGGCGGCGCTGCGCGAGCGGAAGGCAGGGTTGTTGCGGTGGAAGCGGTCGCGGTACTCGTTCCCCAGCAAGCCGAGCAGGATACGGTAGCGCGGATCGGGTTGCTCGGGGTGCCATTCCATGCGCTGGCGCTCGAAATACTGCACCCAGTACACCTGCCCGTCTTGCGAGTTCACCTCCTGGAACTGCTCGCTCAAGGGATAGCCGAAAGTTGCCAGCGCGCCATTGTTGAGCCAGAAATCGCGGAAGGGGGCCGGGCCGTTGCGGAGCGTATGCCCGGTCTCGGGGAACCAGGTTCCATCGCCGGGGTTGACGACAGGGCGGAAGGGTTCTTCGTTCTCGCGGCCTCTGGCCAGTTGCGTGCCCATCAGGCGCCCGAGGATGTAGAAGCGATTGCCCTGCTGGCCGAAATTCTCAGGATGCTCTTCAAGCACGGCCCGTTCAAAGTACTGCACCCGGTAGAACTGGCCGGGGGCGGTAAAGCTCTCTTCGATAAACGGCTGTGAAATCGGGTAACCCAGAACGAAGAGGGCGTTGGGGGTGTTCTTCCAGGCCTCCAGGAACCAGTTAACCGCGGTCTGCCCGGTCTCCGGGAAAAAGCGCGCCTGGTAGGGAGGAAACGTGTCGGCGACCCGGCCCTGGGCGGCGCCCGGTTTCGGCCAGGCAACCAGGGTGGCCAGGGTTGCGACCAGCACCATGACGACAATCATCCGTCTGGCCATGTTCATAGTTCTCCTCGGCTAGATGTTGGCACTCCTGGGAGGGACATGCCCTCCCGGACCCTCCCCTCGCGCCGGGGCATAGGGAATGGCGGAACCGCTTTGCCTTCGATTGTAGTGGCGGGGGCTGACATGCTCCTGATACGTGGCTGATCCACCTGTTACCGTTCGATGACGAAACGTCACGCCTCGCCAGCGACCGCTGCGTTCCCGGCTTGCCGCCGGGCATCACGCGCTGCTGTTGCCAGGCGCAGCGCCTGTTCCACGGCTTCCTCCGGGCTGGCGACCGCAACCAGATGCGGCGCACCCAGATCCCAGGTCATCAGGCCCACCACGGGCCGACCCATTTTGCGCGCCAGAGCGATTTCGCTCAGGGTGCCGTATTCGCCGCCAATCGCAATGACCGCATCGGCGCTCTGCACCAGCGCCACATTGCGCGCCTGGCCCATACCCGTGGCGATAGCCAGGGCGACGTAGGGATTTGCCGCTTCCGGGTCAGCCTGGGGCAGCACCCCCACGGTCAGGCCGCCGGCCCGCGCCGCGCCACGGCAGGCTGCCGCCATCACTCCGCCAAGCCCGCCGCACACCAGGACCGCGCCATGCCGGGCGATCAACTCGCCTACGACTTCGGCCAGGGCATTCAGGCGCGCGTTCTCGACACCGCTGCCGCACACGGCGATCACCGGCGCGCGACGCACACGGGGCGTACTCTGCTCGGGGATGTGTTCGGACATCAGGGGGGAAGGTGGACAGGCAACACTGCCTGGGCCAGCCGTTGCAGTGCTTCGAATTCACACGGCGTTGATTATACGGGCGCCACGGGCGCCCGTCAAATGGCAGACCTCGCGTACCTGTTCACATTTCTCCTGGGAGCGCGGGCATCTTATACCATTGTTGATTGCCGATTTTGGATTGTGGATTGCCCCGCAGGGCGTCACCGTGCGATCCGGCACTCCGACCAATGCGGAAAGTTCAACAGGAAATGGTATTACCCGCGGACACGCGACGGGGGCGAAACGCTCTCGCTCGCAGGCGCGTGGGGTACACGGGTGGTAATGGTCTTTGAATACATAGTCCGCTATCCGCCGCGTGCCCCCGGCGACTCACGCCGCGGGCTCGTGGATGCGCAGCCCTCCCAAACCCTCCCGCGGGCGGGGGTGTGGGGAAACCTGGTTTCCCCACACCCCTTTCCAAAGGACCAGGGGTAGCGGAGTCTCAAAGACCATAACCTGTCAGGTGCGGCGCGGGAGTGTGGCAGGGGGTGAGGGCGAACCAGCGATCCCAACGGCAACAACCGCATCGATGCCCGTGGGTTCTGTCCGCCCTCACATGGGTGGGGCACGGGGGAACCTGGTTCCCCCTCAGTCGCCAACAGCGCGCGCCATGAGCGGTGGCGCGGCAACGACCGGCTGCGCGGGAGCGATGGCCTGCTCGAGGCAATGATTGGGCACCAGTTCCTGCACCAGGGCGAGCATCGCCGCGCGGTCGCCGCGCAACGTGGCTCGTTCGAGGGCGTGCACGCGCTCGTCGAGGTTCGCCGGCACCAGGCTGCTGGCATTGGCGGCGATGAAGATCTTGGTGTGGGTAGTGCGCCGGTACTCTTCACCGGGCACAAACAGTTCCTCGTAGAGCTTCTCACCGGGGCGCAGGCCGGAGAACACGATCTCGATGTCCTCACCCACCTGGAGACCGGACAGTTCGATCATATCGCGGGCCAGGTCGGCGATCTTGATCGGCTCGCCCATATCCAGCGTAAAGACCTCCCCGCCACGGCCGAGCACGGCAGCCTGGAGCACCAGTTGCACCGCTTCGGGGATGGTCATAAAGAAGCGCCGCATCTCCGGGTGGGTAACGGTGATGGGGCCGCCCGCCGCGATCTGCTTCTTGAACGTGTGCAACACCGAGCCGCGACTGCCCAGGACATTGCCAAAACGCACGGCGACGTAGGGGCGCCGGCAGCGTTTCGCCGTCTGATGGACGAGCAGTTCCGCCACCCGCTTGCTGACGCCCATAATACTGGTGGGATTGACGGCCTTATCGGTGGAAATCATCACCAGGCGATCGACCTCGTAGCGTTCGGCTGCATCCAGAACGTTGCGGGTGCCGAAGACGTTGTTGCTGAACGCCTCGCGGATATTCCACTCCATCAAGGGAACGTGCTTGTGGGCGGCCGCGTGAAAGACGATCTCGGGACGATGGGTGGCGAAGACCTCATCGAGGCGATCTGGCTCGCGAATATCGGCGATAACCGGGTGAATGCGGGGCCGAGGGCCATCACCTGGCAGCATGGCGACCCGGCGCAGCAACTCATGGTAGATCTCGAAGACGCTATTCTCACCGTGGCCGAGCACCACCAGTTCTGCCGGGTTGCAGGCGAGAATCTGGCGGCAGAGTTCGCTGCCGATCGAGCCGCCGCCGCCGGTCACCAGAACCCGGCGGCCCTGGAGCAACTGGCGCACGGCTGAGGTATCGGTGGCGATGGGTTCGCGACGCAGCAGGTCCTCAATTTGCACGTCGCGGATCTGGGTGAAGCTGACCCGCGAGTCGAGCAGATCGTGGAGACCGGGGATGATCTTGGTCCGCAGGCCGGCGCTCTCACAGAGCGAAACGATAGCGCGCACCTTGCGCCCCGGGAGACCCGAGATGGCGATGATCACAGCGCTGGCGCCCATCGTCCGGGCCACCTCAGGAATGGCCTGATGCGAGCCGAGAACGGGCACGCCGTGAATGTGCATGCGGTGCTTGAGGGGATCATCGTCCAGGAACCCGACCACCTGCATGCCGAACTCGGGATGATCGCGAAGCTGGCGCGCAAGGTGCGCGCCGGCTTCGCCCGCGCCCATAATTAACACGCGCTGAGGGGTTCCAGGAGCGGAAACGCGACGGTGCTGGACGTTGTGGATCAGCCCGATCGCGAGGCGCGGCAAAGTGATCCCGCAAGCGGCAAGCATCACGAAGAGAAATGGTATGGAGAAGGGTACGAGTGCGGTGCCGCTCGTGGCGCGCTGAAACGAGAAGATGACGCCCACCGGGAGCGTTGCGAGGGCGAGCGCGGTGTAGAGGGTCATGAACTCGTGAAGAGAGGCGTAGCGCCAGTAACGAGCGTAGCTGCCGGAAAGCCAGAAGAACAGGATCGTAAGGGGCGCCACCAGGGCTATGAAGAGAAAGAAACCAGGACCGTATTGGCCCAGATCCGGCTGTTCGAGGCGCAGAACAAAGCTGCCGTAGGCGGCGAGGGGCAGCAACAGTAGATCGGCGGCAAGCAGGCACCGGTTTCGGATGGTTGTAAACATGAGCCAACGACCCCCTATGTAGACCCGATCGTGTGGTCCAGAACGGCGAAAAGACGATTGAACGCACCTGCCGGCGTATCTCTGCGGCACGTCGGCACATGCGCATTACTCGCAGTGGGCCGAGAGCGCATCTGTGGTTCAAAGATTCCTGCGTTGGTGCGTGCCAGTCGCTCTTGTCGTAGAGGGTTGGGATGAGGTATACTGAGGCGACCACAAAGCACCGTTCCT
>DAOTYR010000024.1:0-1704 GCA_034434655.1 Chloroflexaceae bacterium | reverse complement strand
CTTGGCGTGGCCGTCGCCGACCTGCTGCGGGTGCTCGGCGCCCACCTGGTAGACGCGGCGGAGCAATAGGAGCACTACGATGGCTCCTTCATGGCCGGACCGTACCCTTTACCCCTTCGCTGCGCACTATGTGGAGCGGTAAGCGTTCACATATCCCCCAATGTGAAACCGTTGGAGCAGGGGTCTGGGGAAACCGGGTTTCCCCAGAGCCTCACCCATGGGGGGCGTTGAAGAGCCATACCCTTTAAGCGCATGCGGCGCCGCAGCCCCCTCCCAGCCTCCCCCCGCTGGGGGGAGGAGCCCGGTTCCCTATAGCCCTGCTGAAACCATGTCCAACGTGAACATAGTCCGTTGGAGCAGGGGTTTGGGGAAACCAGGTTTCCCCCGACCCTCGCCCAGGGCGTAACCGCATGGACGGCCGGGAGCGCGGGCAGCTTGCCCGCGGAGACGCGACGCGGGCGGGACGCCCGCGCTCCCAGGCGCGTGTAGCACCCGGGTGTGAACAGGTGCGTGGGCGCGTGGAGCAAGGTGATTGTTCCCCGGCGTGAAGCGTGTTAAGATGGGGGGAAGAACCGGGCTCGTAGATCAATGAGGAGGAGCCTGATGGCAGATCTGAAGAGCCGCCTCAGCGAGATTAGCGCGAAAATTGAAGCCCTGGAAGAGGAGCGCCGGGTCATCTACGAAGATAGCCACGTTGACGAGTTCGAGCACCCGCGCCTCAGCGTCATCAATGAAGAACTGGAACATCTCTGGGACCTGAAGCGCCGTCTGGAAGCGGCGATCTCGGCCGGATTGAGTGAATTGCCCGTGCCGCCCCCCGAAACGTTTGAGATCAGTGACATGTAACCCTCCCGGCGGGCAGGAGCGCGGGGAAACCCGCTTTTCCGGCACTCCTGATGTGAACACAGGCTGCTCACCTACGCGCATGCAGCGCTGCCCCCCTCCTGACCTCTCCCCGCTGGGGGAAGGAGCCGGACTCCCTCCCCCCAGCGGGGGGAGGGCTGGGGAGGGGGGACCGTCACCCTGCCCGCGGAGCCGCGACGAGGGCGGGACGCCCGCGCTCCCAGGCCATATTCATCGCGGCGTTGTGCGGGGAAGCCGCATGGACGGCTACCGTGAACATAAGCCCTCGGCGAGGGGGGTGGGGAAACGGGGTTTCCCCATCCCTCAGCGGACGCGGGCCTCCGTCCCGCGCACCCAGGCCCCGCCCCCTGGGAGGGTTTGGGAGGGCGTAGCCCTCCCAGAAAGAACCTTATGTTCATTGCGGCGTTGTGCGGCGGAGCCGCATGGACGGCTGATGTGAACATGGGGGAACCAGGTTCCCCCATACCCCTGCCCGCAGAAGGGTCTGGGAGGGCGCAGCCCGCATGCAGGGGCATGGGGAAACCAGGTTTCCCTACGCCCCCGCCCGCGGGAGGGCCTGGCGCTCACGCCGGGGGATGGGGAAACCAGGTTTCCCCATCTCCCACCCGGTGGGAGGGTGTGAGCGGGCGCAGCCCGCGAGCAGGGGGCTGAGGGAATCGGATCTCCCCGGTCCCCTGCTCCACACCAGGGAAGGGGCAACGGAGTCTCAGAGGCACCCGGCCCCGCCACACACGCTATCCGGCACCGGCGTGACGACAGGCGTCGTGCCGGGCCCGCCGCCGGGCACAAGCCGGTACTCGGCGGTGGCCCGCAGGCGGCTGGTGTTGCCAAAGGCCGTGT
>DAOTYR010000023.1:0-12942 GCA_034434655.1 Chloroflexaceae bacterium | reverse complement strand
GCGCAGGGGGATGGGGACACCGGGTTTCCCCGTCCCCCTGCCCGTGGAAGGGTCTGGGAGGGCGCAGCCCTCCCAGGAAGAACCTACGGTCATCCCGTCGGGGTGCGGCCCAGCCGCATGGACGGCCGGCGTAACAGGGCCGCAGGGTTGGCGCGGGCGCGACGGGCGGGGGAGGCCGGGAGGGGGGCGGGCCACCGCGCGCGGCGCGCTGCGGCGGCCCGCCTGCGTCAGGATGATCGCCTGTCACAGGTACTCGCGCTGGCTGACGCGGCGGCGCCACTCTTCTTTCACTTCCACGTTGGCGCCATCGGTGGTCATAAAGTCCATCACCAACCGCGAGAAGGTATTCGACTGCTCCAAAAAGGGAAAATGGCTGGCCTTAGGCAGGGTCAGCCGTCTGATCGGGCGCCCCTGGCGCTCGAAGGTGTCGAGCACCTCGCTAGACTCGACCGCTACGATGCGATCCTGGCCGCCGTAGACCGCCAGCAGCGGCACCGGCAGGGCGGCCAGGGCCGGACGCAGGTCGGTATCGAGGAGCGAGTCCTGCACGCTGCTCAGCACCCGCTCGCTCAGGCTCTCGGTGTCTTCGATCAGTTCCTGTTGCACGTCGGGATCGGCAATAGGGATGCTCTTCAGCAACTTGAGCCAGACATTGGTCGAGGCATTCAGGCCGAGCAGGCGCGAGAAGGCCCCGGCTTTGAGGTGCCCGGCAAGGGTCTCGCCGTACAGCGGAGTTGCCACCGTCATCACCCGTGGAAAGGTCTCCGGACGCTCGCGGGCGGCGCGGATGGCGACCATTCCTCCCATACCGTGCCCCACCAGGGTGGCCGTGGTTATGCCCATCTGGTCAACGAAGCGGAAGAGCATATCCACATAGCCCGAGATGGTGAAGTCGGAACCGCGGCGGTCGCTCTCGCCGAAGCCCCAGAAATCGAGGGCATAGGCGCGATAGCGCTCGGCTACCACGTCCATCGTGGAGACCCAGTAGCGCCAGGAGCCGAGCCAGCTATGCAGAAACACGATCGGCTGGCCCCGGCCAAAGACCTCGAAATGCACCAGCCGATTGTCGAGATGAATTGCGCTCACTCCGGATCCTCGTGCGCTTCATGCGCGCCCGCCTGTTCCAGGGGGAGCATAAAGCTAAAGATGCTGCCTTTGCCTTGCTCGCTCTGGACCCACATTTCGCCGCCATGCTGCTCGACGAACTGTTTGGCGATCGCCAGACCCAGTCCGGTGCCGCCAGCCACGTCGCGGAGGGGGTTGTCGGCGCGGTAGAAGGGGCGGAAGAGCTTTTTCTGTTGCTCGCGGGTCATGCCCACCCCATTATCTTCAACGTCAATTTGCAGCATATTGGCGCGATTGAGAAACGCGCGCACCTGAATGCGCCCGCCCTCGTAGGTGTATTTCACCGCGTTCGAAAACAGGTTCTGGAACACCTGGGTGATACGCTTCTGGTCGGCCACCACCGGGGGAAGCGCGGGTGCGATCTCAACGGTGACCTGCATCGCCTTGCGCTCGTACTCGAGGCGCAGCGACTGCAGCACGTCGTTGATCACCTGCGAGATCTCAACGCGGGTGAAGTTCAGTTTTTGCTTAGAATCAGGGCGGGCGAAGTCGAGAATATCTTCGATCAATGCATGCAGGCGGTTGGTATTGGCCTTGATAATCTGCAGATGACTGATCTGCTCCTCGCTCAGCGAGCGAGCGCTGGTGAGCAGCAGCATATCCACGTAGCCCTTCACCGCGGTGAGGGGGGTGCGCAGTTCATGGCTCACGTCGGAGATGAACTGCCGCTTGGCATGGTCGGCCTCGATCTCACGCGTGATGTCACGCAGCACCGCTACGCTGCCGTAGCACTGCCCATCGCGGCTATTGCTCATCACCAGGGCCAGGTTGACGGCGATCACCTGAGTGGGGTCGCTCAGGTCGAGGTAGGTCGAATAGGGGCGTGAGCCTTCGCGCACCTGCCGCAGGCCGCCGATCAGGCCATGGTAGATAGTGGCCGCGCGTTTACGCTCCGTCTCATCCGCCCCGTAGGTCTCCAGGATGCGCAGGGGCCGGTGCAGCATCACCTCAGCGGGGATCTCCAGCACCTTTGCGGCTGCGGGGTTGTAGAGGATCACGCGCTGCTCGGTATCGAGCACGATCACCCCCTCGGTGAGCGACTGGAAGACGGCATTGCTCTTGGAGGTCTCCTCGCGTTGTTCGGCGAGGAGCCGGGCGTGGGAACTCGCCAGGTCGTTGATGTAACTGTAGAGCTGGGCGTTGGAAAGGGCCGCCGCCACCACGCCGGCAATCGTGCCGAGCAGGTTCATCTGCGAGTCGGTGAAGTAGCCCACCTCGGGGCTGGTGAGAACGAGCACGCCCAGGCGCGTGTCGCCCGTGTTGAGCGGCACCGCAGCCACCGAGCGCACATCATCGGCGCGACCGCTCTCCTGGAGCCAGCGCGGATCGAGATACACATCGGAGATATTGACCGGTTCCTGGTGCTGCATCACCCATTTTGCCAGGCTCTCGCCGCTGGGGAAGCGCAGCGGAAAGTTGGCCAGGCGCACCTCGCCGCGGTCGTCGAGGACGGCCCGGCAGATCAGATCGGAGCTCGAGGGGTCGGAGAGGATGATCGAGCCCCGGCTGACCCCCAGGTTGAGCGAGATCAACTCCAGGGCGCGCTGGATAATCGCGTCGAGATCGAGCTGGGTGGTCAGTTCCAGGGTAATAGCGTGGACCGCCTCGAGCCGTTCTTTCTCTTCGGCCAGTTGCCGGGCATTGCGTTCGGCCTCGGCGGTGCGTTCGCTCACGCGCCGTTCCAGATCGGCGGCCAGGTTGGAGATCTGGCCAAACAGACGCGCGTTCTGAATGGCCTGGCTGGCCTGGTTGGCCAGGGCAAAGGTGACGCCGACGGCTTCCTCGTCGTAGACGTGGGGCATGGCCGCGCCGACGGCGAGCATGCCCACCAGTTCATTATCAACCAGCAGCGGCGCGCCGATCCAGCTACCGGCCTGCCAGCCCAACCGCGCCAGCGGGGTGAAGCGCGGGTCGAGGGCGGTGTCTTCGATCAGCACGGGCCGGCGTTCGGCGGTCAGCAACGCCAGCAGTTCGTGCTGGTCGGCATCGAAGGTGGCGGTCAGCAAGGCGGGAGCTTCCAGGCCGCGCGCCTCGGTGATGTGCAGGTACCCATGGCCCTCGTCGCGCAAGAGCACGGCGGCGGTATCATAGACCACCACGCGGCTCAACTGGTCGAGGATGAGCGTCTGGATCTCCTCGAGCGCCAGCGTGGAGGTGAACGACTGCGCCACGTCGCGCAGGGTGTCGGCCAGGCGCCGCCGCTGCTGCTCGAGGTGGAACAGGTGCGCGCTCTGGAGGGCCTGGCCGGCCTGATTGGCCAGAATGGAGCAGAGCGAGATCTGATGGCCGGTCCATTCGTGGGGATGCCAGTTGCCCACCCACAGGACCCCGAGCCGCTCGTCGGGTGGCCCGAGGGCGATGCCCAGCACACTGCGAATGCCAAGGCTCACGGCATCGGGATTGGCATCGGCGCGCTCGCGCAGGTCGCTGATCGCCAGGACCTGGCCGCTCGCCAGCAGTCGCGCGGTCATGCCATCGAGGCGGAAGGTGATGCGCAGCTCATTACGACAGCGGTGCCGTTCCATCAGGATCTGCCGCGCGACGCGCCCCTGATGGTCGAGCCGCAGGACGGCGCAGAGTTCGACGCCGAGCAGGCTCAGCGCGGCATCGGCCACCAGGTGCATGGTCTCGTCAGGATCGAGCGTGCCCGAGAGGTTCTGCGTGACCTCGAAGAGGGTGGTCATTTCACGGGCGCGCTGGCGCGTCTCGCTGAAGAGGCGCGCATTGTTCAGGGCCACGGCGGCCTGATTGGCCACTGTGGCGAGGAAGCGCCGGTCATTCTCGTCGAAGGTGCGCGGCGTGTGGCTCTGGACGTTGATCACCCCGAGCACATCGTCCCCGAAGAGGATAGGAGTGACCAGGAACGACTGGGCATCCGGGCCGGCGCAGATCCGGTCGTCGGCCAGATCCAGTTCCAATTGCGCCGCTTCGGCGGGGGTGCGGATGAGCAGCGACTGGCGGTTGCGGATGGCCCATCCGCTGGCCCCGCGCGGATGAACCTGAGCGGGCATGGACACGGGCCGGCCCTGGTCACGGGCCAGCGGAAAGCGCAGCGTATCGTGCTGGGCATCGTAGATGCCGATCAGCGAGGTGCTGACATCGATCACCTCGGCGATCCCGGCGTGCAACTTCTCTAGCAGGGTCTGGAGTTCGAGCGAGGCATTGACGGCGGCGCTGATCTTATTGATCGTGGTCAGTTCGTTGATGCGTTGTTCACGCTCTTCGAAGAGGCGCGCATTCTCCAGCGCGGCAGCCGCCTGATTGGCGAGGCCCGCCAGGAGGGTCTGCTCGTCGCTGGTGAAGCGCCGGAGCACGTTGGTCATCACGCTGAGCACGCCGATGATCCGCTCGCGGTAGATCACCGGCACGCCCATGTACGAGATCAGGTTATTGGCGCGCTGGAAGTCGGGGAAGAGCGAGCCGCCCGTGACGTTCACATCATCAATCACCAGCGGCTCGCCGGTCGCGGCCACGCGACCGGTGAAGCCCTGCCCCACGGGTATGCGCATATGGCGGGCCTGCTCGATGGCAATGCCATTGAGGGCGGTAGGCACGAGCACGTTCTCGTCGTTAATGGTCCAGAGCGCCACGGTGGTCACCTGCAGGCGCCGGCTCACCAGTTCCATCAACTTATCGAGCACCTCCTGGGGGCGCAACAACGAGGAGAGGATGCGCGCCGCATCGAGCAGGGTCGTCTGCTCGGCGACTTTTTGCCGCAATGCCGCGGCGTTGCGCTGAGCGTCGTCGAAGGCCTGGGCGCGGGCGATCGCCGTGCTGGTCTGGTTGGCGATCGTCTGGCACAGGGTCAGCGTCTGGGGTTGGAAGGTTCCCCAGCGACCCACGAAGTCGAGGCCCACGGCGCCGATCACCTGACCGTCAATGATGATCGGCACCGTGGCGATGGAGCGAATATCGAGCGCGGCAAAGGTGGGGTGCGAGGGCGCGAACAGCGGATCGTGCTGCGCATCGAGCGATACCAGGGGCGCTTTGTGTTCGTCGAGCCAGGCAACGGCGGGGTTATTGGCGATGGGCACCTCGATCTGGTCGAGGAGGCCCGAGGGGACGTGTTCGGCGACCGCCGGGGCGACGCCCCGTTCGCGGTCGTAGATCACCAGGCGCGCCTGGTCCACCCCGGTAGCGTCGGCCATGGCATCGACAATGACCTGGTAGATCCGCCGCACATCGGTTTCAGCAGCGGCCAGCACCGAGACGCGGTTGAGCAGTTCGAGCCGGTGGACCTGTTCGCGGGCCTGGGCGAGCAGGCGGGCATTGTGCACGCCGAGAGCCAGTTGATTGGCGACGGTGGTCATAAAGGCCAGTTCGCGCTCGCCGTAGATTCCCGGCGCATAACTCATAACCGCGATCACCCCGACCACGCTGCCGTCGCCCACCAGCAACGGCACGCCCAGCCATGCCGCAGACGGCTTCGCGCCGAAGGGCGCCGGTGCCAACCCGTGCTCGCGATACTCGCGACCGAGATCGTGAAAGCGCAGATGGCGCCGGGTGCGGATGATGGTCTCGACCAGACTCCCGGGAGCGGGCGCGCGGGGCTGGCGGTCGAGTTTTTCAATTCCTTCGTCAACTTCCAGTGAGAGCGAGATGAGGTTCTCGTCTTCGTGGTAGACGAAGATGCAGAAGGAGTCGAGCGGCAGGAAGGCCGCCAGTTGCGGGTAGGTCTGCCGGATCATCTGCTCCAGGTCAAGGGTGGAGCTGGTAATCTGGCCGATGCGGTTAATAATGTTCAGTTCGGCGAGGCGCCGCTCGCGCTCCTTGAACAGCGTGGCGCGCTCCATGGCGATGGCGAGCTGGTTCGCCAGAGCGGTGAGGAATTGCCGATCGCGCTCGGTGAAGACGTTTGGCGCCACGTCCTGCACATTCAGCACGCCGATGACGCGGCCCTGGCTGATCAGGGGCACGCCGAGCCATGATCGCGTCGGCGGATCGCCCTCGGCATAATTCACGGTCTGGGCCAGGTACTGCGGTTCGTTCTGCAGATCGCCGATCAGCAGCGCTTCGCCGCTCTCGATGATCAACGCCGTCAAGCCGGCCCTGGGCGCGCTCAACTGGTGCGCCGTGGCGAGCACCTCACCCCGGCGCATGAACAGCTCGAAGCGGATCTGTTCGGTTTCGGGCCGGTAACTGGCGATGTAGAAGTAGCTCGGCGTGCCGAGATAGGCCACGATCTCTTCGTAGACCCGATGCAGCAGCGTGTCGAGATCGGTGGTGGAGGCCGCCGCGGCGCCGACCTTGAAGAGCGCGGCCATCTGCTCGGCGCGGGCGCGGGCATCATCGAGCAGCAGGTGGTTCTCGATGGCGATGGCCGCCTGATCGGCGAAAATCGCCAGCGGTTCAACCACCCGCGGGTTGGGCCGGCGGCGGTCCTGGGGATCGCCGGCGAACATCAGGCCCAGGAGGGCGCCCTCGGTGGAGGAGAGTGGCACGCACAGGCGATCCTCTGGTTGCCACTCGTGGGGGTCACGCGCGTCGTTGAAGGACTGGTAGCTAAAGATTTCGGTGACGAACCCGGCCTCGATGACGCGGCTTTCTTCAGCCGGCACGAAGGAGCAGCGCCCCATGCGAAAGCGCGGGTCCAGGTAGCGATGGGCCAGTTCCGCCGGCAGCGGTGTGCGGGCCATGCGCTCCTGTTCGCTCAGGGGAATGCCTGCAGCGGCGACGAGGCGCAGCAGGTCGGGCCGTTCCCGGTCGGCCAGACAGAAAATGACGGTGCGAAAGTTCAGCGACTCAACTGCGCTGTAGCCGATCTGCTCCAGCAGGTTGGCCAGGTTGCGGTCAGCGCGGAGGGCCTGCCCGATCTCGAGCACATTGTTGAGAATCTGGGCGCGCCCTTTCTGAACACGGTAGAGGTGTTCGAGTTCGGCGTAGCGCTGGGCGTTGCCGATCCCCACGGCCGTCTGGTGCGAGAGGGCGCGGAGGAACTCGACGGCGTCGTGGTCGAAGGCGCGCGGGCGCGGGGCCAGCAGCAGCATGACCCCATAGACGCCGGCCTGATAGAAAATCGGCGCGGCAAGGGCCGAGCGGGCCGCGGGCGCCCGCGCGACCATCAGTTCGGCGGGGTCGAGTTCGTGGCAGATTTCCGGCTCGCGGCGCGCGAGCGCCTGGTAGGCGGTACGCAGGCCGGCAGGGAGCGGGTTGCCCAGCAGGCTTGCGCGGTGCGACTCGCCGAAGCCGACGGCCTCAACCACCACGTAGAAGTCATCATCGGCGGCGTCCGCATCATCGAGCGAGCGCTGGTAGATTTCGGGCGCGTAGGCCCCGCCCAGGGCGTTCAGCGCCACCTCGCGGTCGGTAGCGCCTTCGACAGCGCGCAGGGCGATCAACCCCTGGGTGGCGCCGGTGACGCGCAGGGCCTGCTCAAGAACATATTCGAGGATCTCGGAGCGATCGAGGGTGATCGCCAGTTGGCTGGAGACGCGTTGCAGGGCGCGGAGTTGCTCGATGCGCGCCCGGAGGCTGGCGTCGGTCTGTTCGTAGCGGGTCGCATTGGCGATCGCCTGGGCCGACTGCCCGGCGACAATGGAGAGCAGGCGCATATCGTCGTCGCTGAAGGCGGCGGGCCGGGCCGCGAACAGCTCCAGGAGGCCCAGCGTCTCATCGCCGAGGCGGAGCGGCACGCCGACATAGGCCCGCACCGGCAGGCCATCGTCGAAGCGCAGGTCGCTCAGGTGTCCAGGCTGGTGCGACGCAGGCCCGAGCTGCTGGAGATCATCCACCCGCAGCGGCGCCTGATACTGCCGAAAACGCTCATCGGGAGCGACGTTCTGCCACTCCGAACCGGAGAGGCCCCAGCGCATGCCCGGGCGCAACAGGCGCGTGGGCCAGTCGTAGAGGCTGATCTGGGCGCCGTTAAAGCGCACCAGGGCCTGCACGCCCTCCAGAATGGCCGTGAGCGTCTGATCGAGATCAAGGCCGGCATTCAGCCGCTGGCTCACCTGTTGGAGCAAGGCGAGTTCACTGGCCCGCTGGCGTTCGGCCAGGTAGAGGCGGCGATTAAAAATGGCCGTGGCAATCTGGGTGGCGAGGACCTGGGCCAGGTTGCGCTCGGCCGAGGGCACCGGGCGACGCGGGCGGGCGAAGCCAATGACCATGATGCCGATCATCTCGGCTTTGCCGCGCAGGGGCAGCAAGAGGGCGCTGCGGCACCCATCGTCGGCCAGGTGGCGCGCGAGGATGTGGTGATCGGCAATGGCAGCAGTATCCTCGATCACCACCTGATCGCCCAGGCCGACCTGGGCCAGCACGTCCGCGGCGCCGATCAGGCCCGCGCGCATCCCATTGCCGGCGCGGTGCGCAGGTCTGGTTTCACTGAATGAACCCGCGACATAGAGCGTATCGGCGGCGCGTTCATCGCGCAGCAGCACCAGGCAATAATCAGCCCCCAGGGCGGCGGCGATATTCTCGGTGGCTCGATTGAGGACACTCTCGATCTGGGTGTCGGTATGGATGGCCTGGCTGATCTCATAGAGCACGAACAGTTCGCGCGCCCGTTGTTGCTCCCGGCTAAAGAGCTGGGCGTTCCGCACGATCAGGGTAGCCTGGGCGGCGAAGAGCGCGGCAAGGCGGCGCAGGCGGCTCCCGGCGTGGTGGGTGAGCAAGAGGACCAGCACGCCGATCAGGTTCTCCTGGGAAAGCAGCGGCAGGGCCAGCGCGGCCCGTTCCCCATGGGAGGCGACGCCGCGGCGGCGCCCCGCCGGGTGCATGCTGCCCACTTCGGGGGCGCGGGCCCTGGCCACGCGGGTAGGCAGGCTGGCGCCGGCGAGAGGCAGCGCGCCAGGGAACTGAAACGCGCCGTCACCGGCGGCCAGGAGCACCAACTGGCCATCGGCCTCTTCGAAGGCGTAGATGGCGCCGTGCTCCACCCCGATCAGTGGCGCGACCCGGGTGAGCAGCGCCTGCAGGAGCGTGCGACCATCGAGGGCGCCCACCCGTTCCAGACTGGAGGCCACCAGGGCGCGGATCTGCTCGCCGAGCGCCGCTTCTTCGTTGCGGCGCCGGGTCAGCAACATCAGGGCCACTTGCGCGGCGAGGGCGCGGGCGAACGCCGGGTCCAGTCGCGCAGCGTCCCCACCGAGGTGCAAGCGCCCGAGCAGTTCTCCCTCGGCTTGCAGGAGCAGGGGCGTCGCATCCTCAGGGGCCTCGCCCCAACTCGCCTCGGCCACGATCGTGGCGTCCTCGATCACCTCCAGGCGCCCGGTCGGGGAGGGCAGGAAGCGCGCCACCAGATCGGCGAGCTTGCGGGCGCAACGCTCCGCGTCGAAAGGGGCGTCCCCGATGGAGGCGCAGGCGGCGAGTTGGGCCAGCAATTCCCAACCGGTCGAGGCGATCGTCATATTCATGGACATAGTGTAAGCATCCGGCATACCGGGGGAGCGCCCGGCAGGGGACGTTTGGAACGAGCGGTCGCAGTCGTTTTATCGCCGCCCGAAGGCCACCGCGCTCCTGCGACCCTGTTCGCGAGCCTGCTGCATGGCCCGCTGGCGGGTCTCCTCGGCCAGTTCGCTCAATTCGCGAATATCTGAAAACGGACCGTCCTGGCTGGTGATGATGCCGATGGAGAGCGACATGAGCGGCGCCTGGCGCAGGTTGCCGTTGTCGTCGGCCACCTCGATGTAGCCCTGTTTGCGATGCTTGAAGTTGTAGTGCAGTCCGATCTCGTCATCGAAGCGCGCGATCAACCGTTCGCAGATCGGCCGGATGTGTTCGGGGGTCGAGGTCACGACAAAATCCGGGCCAACGACCATCTGCCCCACAAACTCTTCATTGCCGCCCAGTTCGTTGATCGCCTCGTTGAGCAGCAGGGCGGTAAACTTCAGCACGTCCTCGCCGGCCACGGGGCCGTAGCTCTGGGTGAAGGTTTCGAAGCCATTGATATGGATCAAGGCCATGGCCCAACCTTCCGTGGAGCGTAGCGCGCGCAACTGGTCGGTAATCAAATCGGCCGTGGGCAGGTTGGTGACCGGGTGCAACTGGTTCTTGCGCCGGGCCTCTTCGAGCTGGTTTCTGACGATAGTATGCACCTCTTCGATATCGAAGGGCTTGACGATATAGTACTGGGCCTGGACTTCACCCAGGCCGCGCAGGCGGTCGGCGCGCTCGCCGCGGGCGGTCAGAAAGATGATCGGGATATGGCGCGTGCGCGGGCTGGCCCGCAGGGCCTTGCCGATCTCATAGCCCTCCATATCGGGGAGCATCACATCGAGCAGCGCGAGATTGGGCGGCGTCTTATTGCAGATCTCCAGCGCCGCCGAACCGCGCATCGCGGTATACACTTCGTACCCCTGAGACGTGAAATAGATCTTCAGCAGGCTGGAAATATCGGCCTGATCCTCAACCACCAGAATACGCTCTTTATTCACGGACGGTCCTCCTTATAGCGACGCTGCCGGCGAGAATGCTGATTGGACACTCTGGGAACGGCGACCTGGTCGGGCGCCTCGAGATCCTCGCCTCTGGCGGCGCGGGCGACCCGTCCATTGCCAGCAGGGGGCGCGGCGGGGCCGGCTGGCGGCTGAGGGGCGACACGACGCTCCGCCGGATTGTCGTAGACATGGGGCCAGTGATAGACGATCCGTCGCGGCTCGCCCGTGGCCCTGTCCACATCCTCCAGATCGTGACCAGTCACCGTCGTGCGTATCAGATTCTTATCATTGTCGAAGATTATAACAGCATTCGACTCGATCATGCGACCGGGGTAGACGATAAAGCCGCTGCCGATCTTGACGTTGTGCCCCACGGCCGAGCCGAGCACTGGCATATTGACCTCGACCAGGTCCCCCTGGTGGACGACCTTGATCGGTTCGTTCTGGAGGTTGAAATCGGTGAAACAGTTGTTGGCCCCGATGAAGGTATTGCGCCCGACCACACACAGTTGCAGGGTGGAGTTCTGGGCCACCATGCTATTCTCCATCAGGGTGGTCATAAACAGCCCGGCATTGAAGGGCAGGAAGCAGCGGTCGCTCACCACGCTCAACATAATCTGAGCGCCCTGCATAATATTGGCCCCGTTGCCGATGATACTATTGGCAATAACCACGCCGGGGCCGATGTAGACATCATCGCCGATGATGGTGGGGCCGTGAATAATGGCGGTAGGATCGATGGAACAGCGTTTGCCTACTTTCACCAGGGCCTTGGAGGAGAGAAAATGATTGCGCCAGGGCGCTTCAAACGGATTGATTTGCTGCCAGAGGGTCGCCGCGGAAAACCCGAGCTTCTCGAGAAAAATGCGCCACTCGCCAGGCTGCCAGTGCCTGATATTGGCCAGGCGCGCCTGGCTCATTTTCTTGTCCTGGGCCGCGGCCATCGAAAAGACGCCCATGAGCACGTTGGCCATGAGCACGTGCAACCAGTTCTCGATTGACAGGAAGGCGCGAATGGGGATCTGGTAGGTCAACTCGCCCTTGTGGGCCATATAACTGGGGATGCGGTAGTAGCCCATCTCGTGGCTCTGGGTGTCGATCACCAGCGGCAGAGGGGTTTCGCGGCGACCGGCGGGAAAGTAGTACAACTCGGCCACGCGCACCGCGCCGCGCCGTTCCTGACCATCGTGGATGTACGCCACATCATCGCGCCGGACGATGCCGGAGCAGAGCTGGGTGGCGTGCCGCTCGATGCTCCGGTCAGTGAGGGCGAAGGCGATCTGGCAGGGGCGACCCGCCGCCCTGGCACGGCAGATGAACTCGTCGATCAGCGCCGCATTGAAGTAGAGATTGTCGCGATGAACGAGAAGTTCTTCACTATCATTGGGTATATAGTCGTTGAGTTCATCAATAGAATTGATCTCAATGCTGCCCTTGCAATAATTTTTCAACAGATCGCGCTGCAAGAGCCACAGCGGCTTGTTAAGGATTCGCAATTCGCGAGCGGGTTCAGAGAAGGGTGGAATATGTGTTCGATCGCGAATAATGATGCGCTCCATTGGCGATCTCCTTTCGTCGTTCCCTACAGCCGCTCGTATTCTCGACCCTTCGCCCCGATCAGTCTACTATAGTCAGTAGGGCGTATCTCTGGTAAGAACGAAAGATTATAGTCTAATGACAGAGAAACAGGGAGATCTCGCAGTCCCAGACATTGTACACGACGATGATCACCCTCGTCAATGTTACTTTCGGGGGGGCACGAGTGTGCAACCAGATGAGGGTGCTAGAGTATGAGGAGGTGGGAATCGCTTATGGGGGGAGGTAACGCCGAAGAAGGGGGCCTTGCGGGTTCTAGTGCGGGGGAGGTGCAGAGGGCGCAGCCCTCGCGATCCGGCGGTGAGTATGATAGTAGGGGCGATTGGCCGGTCGCCCCTACCTCACCTATGCGGCTGCGCCGCGCGCCAACCAGATGAACGAGAGGTTTCCCGGGAGAGCTGCGCCCTCCCGGACCCTCCCATACCAGCCGTCCATGCGGCTCCGCCGCACACTGACAGGATGAACATCCTTCCTGGGAGGGCGCAGCCCTCCCAAACCCTCCCACCGGGTGGGAGGATGGGGCAATCGGGTTTCCCCACCCCCTCGCCGGGGGCGTATGTTCACGTTAGGAGGCCAGGGCAACCCGGTTGCCCCGGCCCCCCGGGCCTCAGTCCTCCAGAATGCCCAGTTCGCGCAGCCTGGCCTCCGGCACCACCCCATTGACCCAGCCCCGCGCCCGGTAGTACTCCTCCAGCATCAACTCCAGTTCGCACACGTGCCCCTCCGACCCCGGCATCGTCGAGGCTTCCTGCGTGAAGCGCGCCGGCAGGTAGTCGCTCCCCTCCCGGAACCCCGCCAGGTTGTTGTAGTAGCGCTCCAGATTGTAGATCCGCTCCCCCGCCTG